>NZ_JBVHHB010000014.1:0-194057 GCF_055561295.1 Kitasatospora sp. NPDC022785
GCCAAGGAAAAACGCTTCCAAACCCTGGCCGACCTCTTCACGACCACGGAAACCATCAAGGCCACCTACACCGACATCGTCCAGCAACGCACCGAAAACGAACAACGCAACCTCACCACCACCACCGAACGACGCACCCAAAACACCCGCACCCAACCCGAACCACCCATCGAACCCACCCAGCACGACCTCCTCGACGAACCGGACGGCCTCGACCTCGACCTCTTCGACTCCATCGGTAGCAGTCCGTTCGCAGACACCGCGACCGAGCCCATCGCCACTCCCCTCCCCGACGAGCTGACGTCCGACCACCCGGCCCGGCCGGCCACGGTCCCCTTGACATACCTCGCCGCCACGACCACGGCTCAGGAGACGAACACGCGTGGGCAGCAGCCCGACTCGACGCCGGTCCCACAGATGACCGAGGCCGACCGGATCGCGGACATCCTGGCGGGCGGCCCACCGGCCTCCGGATGACAGCGCACCCCGGGTCGGCAGCAGAGCGAGGGCGTCCTCCCGACCCGGGGACCGAACGCGCCGGGGCAGGTGACCGCCCGGGAGGCGCGGTCTCCGTGAGCCGGGCAGCCCCCTCCATCCACGCCCGGAGTGAACGGCGGGGGCGCCGGACCCCGTCGGGCGGCGGGTGCCACCTCGCCGTTACTCGCCGGTAGGCTGCCCAAGGCCCCTTCGCCGGGACGGCCGCGCCGGCGGCACACAGGAAGGTCAGGACGGGAACCATGGAGATACGGCTGCTCGGCCCGGTCGATCTGTGCACCGCGGACGGCGAGGCCCTCGCGGTGGGCGGCGCGCAGCGGCGGGCGGTGCTCGCCCTGCTCGCGCTGGAGCTGGGCCGGGCGGTGCCGGTCGAGCGGTTCTTCGAGCTGCTCTGGGGCGACGAACCGCCGACCCACGCGAAGGCGGCGCTGCAGGGCCACATCGCGGCGCTGCGCAAGCTCCTGACCGGTTCGGGCTTCACCCTGCTCACCCGCGCGCCCGGCTACCGGCTCACCGGCGACCCCGGCGCGGTCGACGCGGTCGCCGCCGCGGAGCTGGCCGCGCGGGCCGCGAGGACCACCGACGACACCGCCGCCGCCGCACTGCTCCGGCAGGCGCTCGGGCTCTGGCGGGGCGCCGCCCTCGCCGGCCTCCCGGCCACCCCGCTCCGCGGCGCCCTGGCCGACGGGCTGGACGACGCCCGGACCGGGGCCCTGACCGCGTGGGCGCGGCGGCAGCTGCGCCTCGGGCAGGGCCACACGGCCGTCCCCGCGCTGGAGCAGGCCGTCCGCGCGGACGGCCTGTCCGAGCCCATGACGGCCCTGCTGATGCGCTGTCTGCACCGGAGCGGCCGCAGCCCCGACGCGCTCCGCGTCTACCACCGCTCCCGTGTGCGGCTGGGCGAGGAGCTGGGCGTCACCCCGGGGCCCGCGCTGCAACAGGCCCTCGCCGAGGTCCTGGCCGCCGACCGGGCCGCCGACCCGCCCTGCCGGCCCAGCGCAGCACCCGGCGGAGCCGCCGGGGAGCCCGGCCCGCCCGCGGTACCGGTGGCCGGCCGGCTGCCCGCGCCGCCGCGCGGTTTCGTCGGCCGCGACGCCGAGGACGACTGGCTGGACCAGCAGTGCGGGCCGGAGCGGACCGGGGACGGCCTGGCCGTGGTGGCCGGCCCCGCCGGCGTGGGCAAGACCGCGCTGGTGGTGCGCTGGGCGCACCGCGCCGCGGCGGGCTTCCCGGACGGCCGGCTCTTCGCCGACCTGCGCGGCTTCGACCCGGCCGGCCCGGGCGACCCGGGCCAGGTGCTGGGGAGCTTCCTGCGGGCGCTGGGCCTGCCCGAGGCGGCGATCCCCGAGGACCGGGCCGCGCGGGCGGCGCTCTTCCGGGAGCAGACCCGGCACCGCCGGCTGCTCGTCGTCCTGGACAACGCGCGGTGCGCCGACGACGTCGCCGGCCTGCTGCCCTCGGGGCCCGGCTGCGCCACGGTGGTCACCAGTCGCAACAGCCTGGAGGCCCTGGTGGTCACCGACGGCGCCGCCCTGTGCCAGCTCGCCGCCCTGCCGGCCGCCGACGCGTACCGCCTGCTGGAGCGCGCGCTGACGGCCGAGCGCCTGGCGGCCGAGCCTGAGTCGGCCGGGCGGCTGACCGAGCTCTGCGACCGGCTGCCGCTGGCCCTGCGGATCGTGGCCGGCCGCCTCGCCGCCCGGCCCGGCCGGCCGGTCGCCGACCTGGTGGCGGAGCTGACCGACGAGCGCACCCGGCTGGCCGCCCTCGGTACCCCGGGCGGGGCGGCCGGCGTCCGGACGGCGCTCTCCCTGACGTACCAGCACCTGCCCGAGAACGCGCGGAGCCTGCTCGCCCTGCTGGCCGTGCACCCGGGGGCCGAGGTCGACCCGTACGCGGCGGCCGCCCTGCTCGGCTCGGACGCCGACGGGGCCCGGCACGCGCTCGGCCCGCTCACCGCCCACCATCTGCTGTCGGAGCCCGCGCCCGGCCGCTTCGGGCGGCACGACCTCGTCCGGCTCTACGGCGCGGAGCTGTTCGACCGGCTCCCCGCCGAGCGGCGGCGGCAGGCGTTCCGGAGCCTGGTCGACTACGAGCTGGTCGCCGCCGGCCTGGCGGTGCGGCGGATCAACCCGCTCCACGAGCCGTTCCGGCCGGCGGGGCCCGGGCCGCGGGCGCTGCCACGGCTCGGTGACGTCCCGTCCACGCTCGCCTGGTGCCACGCCGAGGAGCCGGTGCTGCGCGCCCTGGTGACGGCCGCCACCGACCGCGGCGAGTACGAGCGCGCCTGGCGTATGGCCCGGGTGACGGCCACCCTGTACTACGGCGCCGGGCGGGTCTTCGACCGGCTCGCCTGCCTGCGGATCGGGTTGCGGGCCGCCCGGCTGGACGGCGGCCGGGAGGGGCTCGCCGCCATGGAGGCGGCGACGGCGTGCGCGCTCGGCTCCACCGGACGCGTCGTTGAGGCACTGCCGCTCGCCGCGCAGGCCGTCGCGCGGACCACGCCGGACGACGGCGACCTGCACGTCCACGCCCTCTCCGTCCGCGCCTCGATGACCGCGCTGTCCGGCGATCCGGCCGGCGCCGACCGGCTCTCGCAGGCCGCGCTCGCGCTGATCCGGGCGAGCGGGCCGAGCGAGCACGCCGCGACCGTGCTCAGCAACGCGGCGGCCCTCAAGGTCGTCCTGGGCGAGCCCGTGGCCGCGCTGGAGCACGCCCGGGAGACGCGCGCCCTGCTGGCCGGCAACCCGACCGCCAACGCCCACCTGTGGGCGATGGTCAGCGAGGCCCTCGCCCTCCGGGCACTGGGCGAGCGGACGGCGGCCGAGCGGGTCTGGCGGGAGGCCCTGCGCCTGTGCGGGTCGACCGGGAACGTGCGGCTCCACGCCCTGACCCGGCGCCACTTCGCCGAGTTCCTGGCCGGGACGGGCCGGGCCGCCGAGGCCCGCGAGCACCTGCGGGCGGCGGGCGAGCTGTACACCGCGCACGGGGACGTCCGGCCGGCCGAGGAGCTGGACCGGCTGCTCTCCCGGCCGCCCGCCGGCGCGGCCGGCGGCTCCCCGGCCCACGACCACCTGCGGACCGCCTGAAGCAGCTGCGCGGCACCCGTATCCGAAACCCCGGAGGCAAGATGACCATCCACCACCTGGACTGCGCCACCATGTGCCCGCTCGGGGGCCGGCTGCTGCTGGGCAGCGGCGGCCCGCTGGTCGGGCGGCTGTCGGCGCACTGCCTGCTGGTGGAGGGCGCGCAGGGGCTCGTCCTGGTCGACACCGGGTTCGGGACCGCCGACGTCGCCGACCCCCGCCGGCTCGGCCGCGCGCTGCTGGGGGCCGTCCGCCCCCGGCTCGAACCCGCCCGCACCGCCCTGCACCAGGTACGCGCACTCGGCCACGACCCGCGCGACGTCCGCCACATCGTGCTGACCCACCTCGACCCCGACCACGCGGGCGGGATCGGCGACTTCCCGCACGCCGAGGTGCACGTCCTGGCCGACGAACTGCGGGCCGCCACCGCGCCGCCGACCCGCGGCGAGCGGGACCGCTACCGCCCCGTCCAGTGGGCGCACAGCCCGCGCTGGGCGGAGCACCGGGCGGACGACGCCACCGAGGACTGGTACGGCTTCCGCGCGCTCCCCGTACTGCCGCGCGAGGTGCCCGGCCTCCTGCTGGTCCCGCTGGCCGGGCACACCCGGGGCCACTGCGGCGTCGCCGTCCGGGACGCGGACGCGGACCGCTGGCTGCTGCACTGCGGCGACGCCTACTTCTCGCGCGCCGACACCGATCCCGCCTCGCCGCGCAGGCCGCCCGTGCTGAGCGCCTTCCAGCGGATGATGGCCGTGGACGGCCGTGCCCGCCTGCAGAACCGCGAGCGCCTGCGCGAGCTGCGCCGCACGCGCCAGGACGAGGTGGAGCTGATCTGCGCCCACGACACCGCCGACTTCGACCGCTTCGCCCGGGCATAGGCGGGCCGCCCGGGCACAGGCGGGACGCCCGGGCACAGGTGCGCCGGCCGGGGCTCCCTGGGGTGCCCCGGCCGGCCGTGGTGGCGTGGCGGGTTACTGCGGGGTGACGTAGGCGCCGGAGATGCCGCCGTCGACGAGGAAGGTGTTGGCGGTCATGAAGGAGGAGTCGTCGGAGGCCAGGAAGGCGACCGCGGCGGCGATCTCCTCGGGCTCGGCGAAGCGGCCGAGGGGGATGTGGACGAGGCGGCGCGCGGCGCGCTCCGGGTCCTTGGCGAAGAGCTCCTGGAGCAGCGGGGTGTTGACCGGGCCCGGGCAGAGGGCGTTGACCCGGATGCCCTCGCGGGCGAACTGCACGCCCAGCTCGCGTGACATCGCCAGCACGCCGCCCTTGGAGGCGCTGTAGGAGATCTGCGAGGTGGCCGCGCCCATCACGGCCACGAAGGAGGCGGTGTTGATGATGGAGCCCTTGCCCTGGCGACGCATGTGCCCGATCGCGTACTTGCAGCAGAGGTAGACGCTGGTCAGGTTGACCTCCTGGACGCGCTTCCAGGCGTCCAGGCCGGTGGTGAGGATCGAGTCGTCGTCCGGCGGGGAGATGCCCGCGTTGTTGAACGCGATGTCGAGCCGCCCGTACTCGTCCACGGCCCGCTGGAAGAGGTCGCGCACCGCGTCCTCGTCGGTGACGTCGACCTGGACGAAGAGGCCGCCGACCTCGTTGGCGGCCTTGGCACCGGTCTCCGGGTCGAGGTCGGCGCAGACCACCTTGGCCCCCTCGGCGGCGAACCGCCGGGCGGTGGCCAGCCCGATGCCGCTGCCCGCGCCGGTGATGACGGCCACCCGGCCGTCGAGTCGCTCGCTCATGCTGATCATTCCTCCGTGGAGATGAAGACGTTCTTGGTCTGGGTGAAGGCGTCGAGGGCGTCCGGGCCGAGCTCGCGGCCGAGACCGGACTGCTTGAAGCCGCCGAAGGGCGTCGAGTAGCGCACCGAGGAGTGCGAGTTGACGGAGAGGTTGCCGGCCTCCACCCCGCGTGAGACCCGCAGTGCGCGGCCGACGTCCCTGGTCCAGATGGAGCCGGAGAGGCCGTACTCGGTGGCGTTGGCGATGCGCAGGGCGTCCTGCTCGTCGCGGAAGGGGACGACGGTGACGACCGGGCCGAAGATCTCCTCGGTGAACGCCCGGTCGTCGTGCCGCACCGGCGCCAGCACCGTCGGCGGGAACCAGAAGCCGGGCCCGTCGGGGGCGCTGCCCCGGAAGGCGACCGCCGACCCGTCCGGGACGTAGGAGGCGACCCGGGCGTGGTGGGCGGCGGAGATCAGCGGGCCCATCTCGGTCTTCTCGTCGGCCGGGTCGCCGACCCGCACCGCCCGGACGGCGGGCTCCAGCTGCGCCATGAACTCGTCGTAGGCGCAGGCCTCGACCAGGATCCGGGAGCGGGCGCAGCAGTCCTGGCCGGCGTTGTCGAAGACGGCGTAGGGGGCGGTGGCGGCGGCCTTGGCGAGGTCGGCGTCGGCGAACACGATGTTGGCGCTCTTGCCGCCGAGTTCGAGGGTGACCGGCTTCACCTGGGCGGCGCAGCCCGCCATGATCTCCTTGCCGACCGGGGTGGAGCCCGTGAAGACCACCTTCCGCACGTCCGGGTGGGTGACGAAGCGCCGGCCGACCACCGGGCCGCGGCCGGGCAGGATCTGCAGCACTCCCTCGGGAAGGCCCGCTTCGAGGGCGAGTTCGCCGAGGCGCAGGGCGGTGAGGGGGGTGAGTTCGGCGGGTTTGACGATGACGGTGTTGCCGGCGGCGAGGGCGGGGGCCAGCGCCCAGGCGGCGATCGGCATCGGGAAGTTCCACGGCACGATGACGCCGACGACGCCGAGCGGCTCCTGGAAGGTGACGTCGAGGCCGCCGGCGACCGGGATCTGCCGGCCGAAGAGCCGCTCGGGGGCGGCGGCGTAGTACTCGATGACGTCGCGGGCGTTGCCGGCCTCCCAGCGGGCGTTGCCGATGGTGTGGCCGGCGTTGGCGACCTCCAGGGCGGCGAGGTGCTCGCGGTCGCCGTCGACGGCGGAGGCGAAGGCCCGCAGCAGGCGGGCCCGGTCGGCGGGGGCGACCCTGCGCCAGGTGTCGAAGGCGGCCCGGGCGCGGGCGACGGCGGCGTCGGTCTCGGCGAGGCCGGCCAGTTCGACGGTGGTGATCACCTCCTCGGTGGCGGGGTTGACCACCGTGTAGAGGTCGGGGTCGGTCATCGGATTGTCTCCCTGTCGCTGGCAGGAACGAAGCTGGCGTCGACGAGTGCGCGGAAGAGGCGGTGGTCGTCGGGGTCCGTCTCGGGGTGCCACTGCACGCCCAGCGCGAAGCGGTGGCCGGGCAGTTCGAGCGCCTCCACCGTCCCGTCGGCGGCCCGGGCGGTGGCGCGCAGCCCGGCTCCGATCCGGTCGGCGGCCTGGTGGTGGTAGCAGGAGACCTCGGCGGCGGGCCCGAGGACGGTGGCGAGCCGGCTGCCGTCGTGGACGCCGACCCGGTGGCGGACGAATTCGGCCGGGACGATCTGGTGGCTGCGCTCGGGCAGGTGCTGGCGCAGGGTGCCGCCGAGGGCGACGTTCAGCAGCTGCATGCCGCGGCAGACGCCGAGCAGCGGCAGGTCGCGGACGAGGGCTCCCCGCAGCAGTTCCAGCTCCCAGTCGTCGCGGGCGTGGTGCGGCGGGCCGGTGCGGGGGTCGGCGGCGGCCGCGTAGCGGGCCGGGTCGATGTCGGGGCCGCCGGCCAGGACGAGGCCGTCCAGCGCGTCCAGCAGGTGGCCGACGCCGCCGGGCTGCGGCGGCAGCAGCACGGGCGTGCCGCCGGCCACCGCGACGGCGTCCACGTAGGTCTGCGGGACGAGCGAGGCGCGCTGGCGCCAGACGGACCAGGCGGCCTCGTCCTGGTAGCTGGTGATGCCGATCAGGGGGCGTCGGCGGTGGTCACGGGTCACGGTCGCTCTCTGGGGTTCACGGTCACGGCAGGTCGGGCGTCGGTCGCGGAGTTCGTCGCGACATCGGTCGCGGCGTCGGTCGCGGCGTCGGGCGCGGCAGGTCGGGCGTCGGAAGCGACGCCGGAAGCGACGCCGGTCGCGGAGTTCGTCGCGGCTTCACAGTCGTTCGAATCCGCGGCGCCGCTCCCAGTCGGTCACCGCCCGGTCGTAGGCGGCGAGTTCGACCCGGCCGGCGTGGGCGTAGTGGCGGACGACGTCCTTGCCGAAGGCCTCGCCCGCCGCGGCGCTCTGCTCGAAGGCGGTGACCGCGTCGCGCAGGGTGGCCGGCACCCGCGGGGCGTCGGAGGCGTAGGCGTTGCCGGTGAACTCCGGTTCGAGTTCGAGCTGTTGCTCGACGCCGTGCAGCCCGGCCGCGATCAGGGCGGCGACCGCCAGGTACGGGTTGACGTCGCCGCCGGGGACGCGGTTCTCGAAGCGCAGCGACGGGCCGTGGCCGACCACCCGCAGGGCGCAGGTGCGGTTGTCCCGCCCCCAGGCGATCGCGGTGGGCGCGAAGCTGCCGGGCACGTACCGCTTGTAGGAGTTGACGGTGGGGGCGAACAGCAGCGCGAAGTCGGCCAGGCAGGCGAGCTGTCCGGCCAGGAAGTGCTCCATGGTGCGGGAGAACCCGTGCGGCCGGTCCCCGGCGAACACCGGCGCGCCCTGCTCGTCACGGAGGCTGAGGTGGACGTGGCACGAGTTGCCCTCGCGTTCGTCGTACTTGGCCATGAAGGTGAGGCTGTAACCCTCCTGCGCGGCGATCTCCTTGGCGCCGGTCTTGTACACGGAGTGGTCGTCACAGGTGGTGAGGGCGTCGGCGTACTTGAAGGCGATCTCGTGCTGGCCGAGGTTGCACTCGCCCTTCGCCGACTCGACGGTGAGGCCGGCGCCGGCCATCCCGTTGCGCAGCCGGCGCAGCAGGGGTTCGATCCGGCCGGTGCCGAGGACGGAGTAGTCCACGTTGTACTGGTTGGCCGGGGTGAGCCGGGTGTAGTCCTTGTCCCAGGCCTGCTCGTAGGTGTCCCGGAAGACGATGAACTCCAGCTCGGTGGCGGCGTGGGCCTGCCAGCCGTACCCGGCCAGCCGCTCCAGCTGGCGGCGCAGGATCTGGCGCGGGGAGACGGCGACGGCGGTGCCGTCGTGGTGGGTGATGTCGCACTGGACCATGACGGTGGCCGGGTGCCAGGGCACGGTGCGCAGGGTGGCGAGGTCGGGGCGGAACACGAGGTCGCCGTAGCCGCCCTCCCAGGAGGAGATCTCGAAGCCGTCCACGGTGTTCATGTCGACGTCGACGGCGAGCAGGTAGCCGCAGCCCTCGGCGGCGTTCGGGACGACGTCGGTGAGGAAGTACCCGGCGGCGACGCGTTTGCCCTGGAGGCGTCCCTGCATGTCGGTCATCGCGAGGACGACGGTGTCGACGGAGCCGTCGGCCACGCGGCTGCGCAGCTCGTCGAGGGTGAGCCTGGGGCTGTTCAACGGATCTCCAGTTCGGCGTCTTCGGCGTCCGGTGCGGCGGGCCCCGGCGGTGTCTCGTGGAGGCGGGGGCCGGTGAACCAGTGGCGGGCGGAGGCGAGCCACCAGATGCCGGCGAAGCCGACGACCACGGCGACGGCCACGGGCGTGTAGTTGAAGCTCTCGGCGGTGATCGGGTTGACGGTGGGGAGCATGAACAGGACGGTGATCACGGCCGTCCAGCCGACCGCGACGATGCCGATCATCCGGCTCCAGCGGCCCAGGTGCCAGGGGCCACGCGGGAAGGCCTCGCCCTGGCGCAGCCGCAGGTAGACCGGGATGACGTAGGAGATGTACAGGCCGATCACCGAGATCGAGGTGACGGCGGTGTACGCGGTGGAGTTCCACAGCGCGGGCAGGCCGAGCAGCAGGGCGCCGCCGGTGGCCAGCCAGACCGCGTTGGTGGGGGTCTGGGTGCGCGGGTCGATGCGGTGCCAGAGGGAGGATCCGGGCAGTGCGCCGTCCCGCGAGAAGGCGTAGATCATGCGGGAGTTGGCGGTGACGGAGGCCATGCCGCAGAAGAACTGGGCGCCGATGACGATCAGCAGGAGCAGTTCGGCGCCGTTGGTGCCGATGGCGTCGATGAAGATCTGCGCGGGCGGCACCTTGGTCTCGCTGTCGAGCGCGCCGTCGTAGTCGCGGATGGCGAAGGTGATGCCGAGCAGCAGGATCCAGCCGGCCACCAGGGAGACGGTGATGGCGTTGACGATGCCGCGCGGGCCGGAGCGGGCGGCGTCCTGGGTCTCCTCGGTCATGTGGGCGGAGGCGTCGTAGCCGGTGAGGGTGTACTGGGCCATGAGCAGGCCGAGCATGGCCACGTAGAGCTGGTTGTGGAAGCCGGTGTTGTTGACGAACTCGGTGAACACGAAGGAGGCGGAGGCGTGTTGGTCGGGCAGCAGGACGAGCGCGCCGACGATGACGGCGACGCCGACCAGGTGCCACCAGACGGACAGGTTGTTGAGGAAGGCGACCAGCCGTACGCCGCGGGTGTTGAGCAGCCCGTGCAGCGCCAGGATGACGGCGAAGATCTCCACGGTGTGCGCGGGGGTGGCCGCGAAGCCGAACTGGAGGGTGAGGAAGGCGTTGGCGAAGAAGGCGGCGCCGTAGTCGACGCCGGCGGTCACCGCGACCTGGCCCAGGAAGTTGAACCAGCCGGTGAACCAGCTCCAGGCAGGGCCGCGGCTGCGGGCCAGTTTGGCGGACCAGTAGTACAGGCCGCCCGCGGTCGGGTAGCTGGAGCAGATCTCGGCCATCGCCAGCCCGACGCAGAGCGTCAGCAGGCCGACCACCGGCCAGCCCCAGATGATCATCGCGGGCCCGCCGGCGTTCATCCCCGTCCCGTACAGGGTGAGACAGCCGGACAGGATCGAGACGATGGAGAAGGAGACGGCGAAGTTGGAGAAGCCCGACATCGAACGGGCGAGCTCCTGGGTGTATCCCAGCTCGCGGAGCCGTTGTTCGTCGGCGGAAACGGGGGATGTGCCTACCGGAAACACCGGCGGGGAAGGGTGGTCGGGTGAGCGTTCGTCGGTCATGGGCACCCCTGGGGGTTGAGGTGTGCCGGGGCGGTGCGCGGCCACGTCGATGTGGCGCGCCTCCCCGGCGGGCGAGACGGTCGGGCGGCTCTTCAATGGCCTGCATTCAGACCATTGGGGTGGTGAGCAGCATCGTTCACCCCCCGCCGGGGCCGCGTCAAGAGCGGCGCGGGGGGCGGCTGCGGGGAGCGCTCATAGGTACGATTCCGGCGTGGACGTCGACGAAGCACGCGAGCAGGCCCGCGTGGACTGGCAGGCCGGGGCGATCTTCCGGCCCGTGCGGACCGGCAACGCCTTCGAGGAGACCGTCGAGCGCCTCCTCCAGGCGATCAAACTGGGCGTCTTCGGCCACGGCGACCGACTGCCCGCCGAGCGCGACCTCGCCGCCCGACTCGGGGTCAGCCGCGAGACCCTGCGCGAGGCGCTCCGCACGCTCCAGCAGGCCGGCTGCGTCGAGCCGCGCCGCGGCCGCTACGGCGGCACCTTCGTCACCTACCGGATGCCGCCGCCGGACGTCGCCGAGCTGCGCCGGGCCGCCCGCGACCTCGGCGGCGAGCTGGAGGACGCGCTGACCTACCGCCTGGTGCTGGAGGCCGGCGCCGCCGAGGCCGCCGCCCGGCGCGCCCTCTCCCCCGACCAGCGGGCCTACCTGGAACGCCGGCTGGCCGACCTGGAGGGTGCGCCCGCGGAGCAGTACCGGCAGCTGGACTCGCGCTTCCACCTCGCGGTCGGCGAGCTGACCGGCTCGCGCACGCTGGCCGCCGGCATCGCCGAGGCCCGGATGCGCCTCAACGACCTGCTCAACGCCATCCCGATGCTGGACCGCAACATCGAGCACGCCGCCGACCAGCACCGGGCGATGGTCCGGGCGATCCTGGACGGCGACGGCGAGGCCGCCCGCCGCGCCACCGAGGAGCACCTCGCCGCGACGGCCGCACTACTGCGGGGCTTCCTGGTCTGAGGTCTGCGCCGGAGGTCCGCTGCGAGCCGGCACCACCACCCAGGGCATCCGGGTGACCACGGAGCGCGACTCGTAGCCGCGTTCGGATATTCTGGCCGGGTGAGCGAGAACCTGCCCCCGTGTCCCCGGTGCTCCAGCGAGTACACCTACGAGATGAACGCCCTCATGGTCTGCCCCGAGTGCGGCAACGAGTGGGTGCCCGCCGAGGGCGCGGCCGAGGAGTCGGGTGCCGCCGGCGACCGGGTGGTCAAGGACTCGGTCGGCAACGTGCTCAGCGACGGCGACACCGTGACCGTCGTCAAGGCCCTCAAGGTCAAGGGCAGCCCCTCGGGCATCAAGGCGGGCACCAAGGTCCGCAACATCCGGCTGGTCGACGGGGTCGACGGCCACGACATCGACTGCAAGATCGACGGCTTCGGCCCCATGCAGCTCAAGTCGAGCGTGGTCAAGAAGGCCTGACCCCGGGAGTGGGCGCCCGCGTCGGACGGTGACGCCGGGCGCCCTTGACGTGTCATCAGGTCATCCATCCCGGACTATTGACTCGGAGTCCAACAGTGGCGATTCTCGTCACACCGAGTACGCGGGACATGACAGTCGGCCGGACGGGCTGCGCCCCCGGACGATCCGGCTCCTCGACCGCGTCATCCGCTCATCGGACCCGAGTGGTGACCATGACTCAACTCCCCCACAGCAGGCTCAGACTCGTCACCCTCCTGGCCTCCCTCCTCGCCCTGATCGCCGTGGCGCTCGCCGCACCGGCCCCCGGGGCGGCGAGCGAGGCAGGCTGGTGGAACCCGACCGCACGGCCCTCACCCGACTCGCAGATCAACGTCACGGGCGAACCCTTCAAGGGCACCGACGCCCAGGGGAAGGTCCGCGGCTTCGTCGACGCGCACGACCACATCATGGCCAACGAGGCCTTCGGCGGCCGGCTCATCTGCGGGCAGTCCTTCTCCCCCGCCGGGGTCGCCGACGCGCTCAAGGACTGCCCGGAGCACTACCCGGACGGCTCGCTCGCGATCTTCGACTTCATCACCAAGGGCGGCGACGGCAAGCACGACCCCGTCGGCTGGCCGACCTTCGCGGACTGGCCCGCCCACGACTCGCTGACTCACCAGCAGAACTACTACGCCTGGATCGAACGGGCCTGGCGCGGCGGCCAGCGGGTGCTCGTCAACGACCTGGTCACCAACGGCGTGATCTGCTCGGTCTACTTCTTCAAGGACCGCAGCTGCGACGAGATGACCTCCATCCGCCTGCAGGCCCAGAAGACGTACGACCTGCAGGCCTACATCGACACGATGTACGGCGGACCGGGCAAGGGCTGGTTCCGGATCGTCACCGACAGCGCGCAGGCCCGCGAGGTGGTCAAGCAGGGCAAGCTGGCCGTCGTCCTGGGCGTGGAGACCTCCGAACCCTTCGGCTGCAAGCAGATCCTGGACGTCCCGCAGTGCAGCCGGGCCGACATCGACCGCGGCCTTGACGAGCTCTACGGGCTGGGCGTGCGCAGCATGTTCCTCTGCCACAAGTTCGACAACGCGCTGTGCGGGGTCCGCTTCGACGAGGGCGCCCTCGGTACGGCGATCAACGTCGGCCAGTTCCTGTCGACCGGCACCTTCTGGCAGACGGAGAAGTGCGCCGGGCCGCAGCACGACCACCCCATCGGCCTCGCCCCGGCGCCGGCCGCCCAGCAGCAACTGCCCCCGGGCGTCGCCGTCCCGTCCTACGCCACGGACGCCCAGTGCAACACCCGCGGGCTGACCGAGCTCGGCGAGTACGCCGTGCGCGGCATGATGAAACGCAAGATGATGCTCGAGGTCGACCACATGAGCGTCAAGGCGGCCGACCGTTCCTTCGACATCCTCGAATCCGAGTCGTACCCGGGCGTGATCTCCTCGCACAGCTGGATGGACCTCGACTGGACCGAGCGGGTCTACAAGCTCGGCGGCTTCGTCGCCCAGTACATGAACGGCGCCGAGGCGTTCAGCACGGAGGCGAAGCGCACCGACGCGCTGCGCGACCAGTACCACGTGGGCTACGGCTACGGCACCGACATGAACGGCGTCGGCGGCTGGCCCGGCCCGCGCGGCGCGGACACCGCCAACCCGGTGAAGTACCCGTTCCGCAGCATGGACGGCGGCTCCGTCATCGACCGGCAGACCACCGGCTCCCGCACCTGGGACATCAACACCGACGGCGCCGCTCACTACGGCCTCGTCCCGGACTGGCTGGAGGACATCCGGCTGGTCGGCGGCCAGGACGTGGTGGACGACCTCTTCCGCGGCGCCGAGTCCTACCTCACCACCTGGGGGGCGTCCGAGCACCACCGGGCCGGGGTGAACCTGGCGGCGGGCTCGCCCGCCTCGGCCGCCTCCTCGGAGTGGAACCCGTTCACCAGCTACGCACCCGGCCGGGCCGTGGACGGCGACCCGGGCACCCGCTGGGCCAGCGACTGGAGCGACGACCAGTGGCTCCAGGTCGACCTCGGCGGCACCAGCCTGGTCGGGCGCGTCACCCTGGACTGGGAGCGCGCCTACGGAAAGGCCTACCGCATCGAGGTCTCCACCGACGGCACCACCTGGCAGTCCGTCTGGTCAACCACCACCGGTGACGGCGGCCTGGACACCGCACGGTTCACGGGCGTCCCGGCCCGGTACATCCGCGTCCACGGGCTGCAGCGCGGCACCCAGTGGGGCTACTCGCTCCACGAGGTCGGCGTCTACAGCACCTGACGGGCCTCCCGGCCCCCGGCGGCCCCGGTCCCTCTCGACCGGGGCCGCCGGGGGCCGGGGCCGCGACCGGGAGGAACCCCATGACACGGATGCCGTCCGCCGAGCGGCGCCGGCAGCTCACCGAGGCTGCGATCCGGGCGATGACCCGCGACGGTGTCGCCGCCACCACGACCCGCTCGGTCACCGCCGAGGCGGGCGTGTCGCTGAGCGTCTTCCACTACTGCTTCGACTCCAAGCAGGCCCTGCTGGAGTCCGTCATCGCGACGATCACCGACCACTCCGTCACGGTGGTGCGGGAGGCGATCCGGCCCCGGGCCACCCTGCGGGAGACCGTCCGGGCCGGCTTCCAGGCCTACCGCGACCACGTGGCCGCCAACCCCGGCGAGCACATGCTCACCTACGAACTCACCCAGTACGCGCTGCGCCGGCCCGGATTCGAGCAGCTGGCGCGACGGCAGTACGAGCTGTACTCCGCCGCCTACACCGAACTCCTGGACCGGCTCCGCCGCGACGCGGGCTTCGAACTCCGCGTCCCCACCGACGTACTGGCCCGCTACCTGGCCGCGGTGACGGACGGGCTGACGCTGAACCTGCTCGTGCTCGGCGACGAGGGCTCGGCGCAGATGCTCGACCTGATCGCCGACCACGTCGCCGGCCTGGCCCGGGGGTGACGGGCCCCGCCCGGGGCGGCGGGCCGGCCGCGGATCACCGCCGATCGCCGTCCGGCCACCGGGAGATCGGGCTGAAGAATCCCTCCACCGGAGTGACCGTGGTCCCGTGCGGCACGAAGGACTCGAAATCGATGCGCGGATCGCCGATGTCGACGGTCACCAGCAGCAGGTACCGGTTCATCCGGGACACCACGTCCTCGCCGAGCAGTTCCACCTTCGCGACGTTGCCGGAATGGCTGACCGGCCGTTCCGGCAGCGCCGCCAAATAGGGCGACACCGCGTCCAGGAAGGCCTGCCGGGCCTCCTTCTCCTCCTCGATCCGCTCGGGGGCGGGGTTCCCGTCCCCCTTGAGCTCGATCCCGGTCGGGGGTGCATCGATACGGAAAACTGTGATCATCAGCGGAACTCCAGTTCATCGGGGACCGGTCGCAGCACGGGAGGTGACCCGCCGGCCCTCCGGTCCGCGAACGGGCCGCGCCCCGGGCGGTCCGGGGCGCAGCAGCTCGGTGTACGCCGCCCAGGCGTCCAGCAGGGGCGGCACCACCGTCCGGCGCCGCCCGGAACCGGTACGCAGGACGGCCGCCCGCACCTCGGCCGGCGGCGCCGCGGGGAACTCCGACAGCAGCAGGGCGACCGTGCCCGCCACGAACGGGGCGGCGGCGCTGGTACCGGTGAGCACGAGCGGGCGGTCCCCGGTGCCGAGGCCCCTGACGGCCTCGCCCGGTGCGCCGATGCCGCGCCCACCGATCGATCCCCCCAGGTTGGAGAGGCTCATCGGCCGCCCCCGTCGGTCGTAGGCGATCACGGGGATCGTCCAGGGGTGCCGGGTGAGGACGGAGGTGCCGACCGCACCCTGGTTCCCGGCGGCCACGACCGTGATCACGCCGCGGTTGGCGGCGTGGTCCAGCGCCCACTCCAGCTCGCGGTGCCCGGTGCCGGCGGGCCGGTCCGGCGCGACGCTCAGGTTCAGCACGCGGGCGCCCGCGTCGACGGTCTCCACGACGGCGGCCGCGAGGTCCTCCAGCCGCGTGGCAGGGGCGGTGCGCGAGCCCGGGCGGTCGGGCGCGAAGACGGGGCGCAGCAGGAAGGTGCAGCCGGGGCAGATGCCGGGCGGCTCCCACCCGCGCCCAGCGCCGAGCAGACCGGTGACGAAAGTGCCGTGGCGGCAGGCCGGGCCGCCGCCCGAGCGGCTGCACCCGCTGGGCCTGCCGCCCCTCCCGCCATCCGTCAGGAGGCGCAGCCGCCGCCCGGCGAGGCCCGGGTGGTCCAGGGCCACCAGGCCGTCGACCACCGCGACGACGACCTCCGGCCTGCCCGCGCCCCGTGCCATCAGCCGCGCGAGGCCGACCTGTTCGAACGGTGTCGTCATCGGGGCGTCCCCTGTGCGTCGTTCATCCCGTCTGCGTTCTCCGCACGCGCGGGCCCGGCCGGCCGCGGCCCGGTCCGTTCCGGGTCGTGCCCTGTCCGGTCAGCCGAGGGGGCCGGTGTCGCAGTCGTCCAGACACCACTTCCGGCACTGCTTGCAGCGGAGGCCGCCGGGGTTGCGCGAGCACACGCCGGAGCAGGCCCCGCGGCACTCCAGCTCGCAGAGCGGCGTCAGGAACTCGCCCTGCCCCTCGATCATCTGCGGGCCCCGTGCGGAGCCGTGGCGCAACACCCGGTAGTGCCCGCCCGTGTGGTGGAGCGCCGATTCGGCGGTGAATCCCGGGATCGTCATCTCCTCTTTCCTTCTTCCGCGCCCGGCCGGCGCGGGTCAACGGTCGTAGTAGGGGCACAGCTTGTTCACCAGGAAGGGGAACTGCTCCGTGACGTCGACCCGGACGAAGAACTTCTCGGTGACGTCCGTCCGGCGGCCCGTGTAGCAGAACAGGACGTCGATGATCCTGCGGGCGCCGCTCAGCCGGGAGTCTCGGAAGCTCACCCCGCTCAGCGAGGAGTCGGCGGCGAAGGCCTCCACGGTCTTCTCGTAGATGCGCGGGTAGCGGACCGCGAGGTAGTTCAACGCGCGGTGCTCGTCGGTGTCGCCCGCGTTGTCCCCCAGCTGCATCACCCGGTGCAGCAGCTCCCTGGAGGACGCCTCGAACAGCGCCTCGGGCATCCCCTCGGGGCGGTCGATCGCCGCCACCAGCTCCTCCGTGTCGAAGGAGTAGATCTGGTCGAAGGAGACGACCGGAAGCGTCAGGCCGTTGCAGAGACCGGACGGGGCGAGCGGCCCCCGGTGACCGATGACGACGTCGAGGTCGGAGCCCTTGGGTTCCGGCCGGACGGCCGCGACCAGGCTGTCGAACTCCACCGGGTCCCGCGGCCTCAGGAGGTAGGTCTCGATCCCCTGGACGCTCAGGACGTAGCACAATTGGCGTGCGAGGTAGCGGTTCTCGGGCTGGGAGACGACCGCGTGCACTGCCTGCCGGTCGGTCAGCTCGGCACTGTCGGACCGGTACACCGCCTGGGCGACCTCCTTCTCCACCGCCAGGCTCGGGAACCGGTAGTCGACCTGGCCGAGCACGTAGACGTAGCCGCCGGCCGAGTAGCGGCCGCCCTGCCCGGAGTCGTCCCCGGCCGCCTCCGCGGTCGGGTCCCCGCTCTCGCAGTGGTGTCCGCAGCCGCCGTCCGGCATCGCGGCGGCGGTCACGAAAGCGGCCGCAGCGGTGGCGGCGGGCGGTGCGAGGGCCGGCCCGAGGCGGTCGGGGTCGTCCGCCGGCAGGTCGTCCAACAGGTCGGGGCGTTCCTGGTACTCCTGCTCCATCGGCAGGTCGTCCAACAGGTCGGGGCGTTCCTGGTACTCCTGCTCCATCGGTGACTCCTCACGTCACGCTCGCGTCAAGCCTTTGCGGACCGTCACGGATTTCACGTCACGGTCCGTCACCGCGCTCACGGTTGGTGAGCACGGCCCCGCGACAGGACCACCCGGTGGTTGAGCGCGGCCGCACGCCGCTCACAACCACCGCAGGGCCTCTTGATCCCGATCGTGCTCGTCACTCGCCTGACGGCGTCCCCGAGGCCGATCTCCTCGTCGGTGATGAAGCCCGGGACGCGCACCCTGCGCGGACGGTGGGCCTCGCCGCCGCGGGCGGGGTCGTCCCGCCTCTCACCGTCGGTCATCGGTCATCTCCCTCACCGTCACCGCCCTCAACGTCGCCTGTCGCACCGTCACCGTCCGGGCGCAGCGCTGTGGCAGCGGACGCCCTCGCGGGTGCCGCGGGGACAGGGACGTCAGGACGTGCCGGGTCGTGGAACGTGCCGGGTCGTGGAACGTGCCGGGCCGTTCGGACGCGAGGACCGGACTCACTCGCGTGGGGGGAGCCGGGGAGACCTGGCTTCGGTCGCCCGCGGTCATCCACTGCTTCCAGGTTGCTCCCGCCAGGCCGGACGTGCAAACCCCGGGGCCGGTGGGGCCGGTTCGGGACGGCCCTGCGGCGTAGCCTGGACGGAGCGGGCCGTTCACCCGGAGGCGCCCGGGGAGGCCCGCGAAGGAGCGCCGGCCGACTGGTGCCGACGGTCTCCATCGGACCACCTGACGGGAGCATCATCATGGCCATCCCCGGCTTCCACGCTGAGGCCTCCCTCCGGCCGGGTGCCGGCCGGTACGCGACGACCCGGCCGCCGGCGGGCCCGCACGGCGGCGCCACCGGAGAACGGATCGTCCCCATGTTCACCGAGGAGGAGCGGCAGCGGCTGATCAGGTGCGGCCAACGCCTCGACTCCTGCGATCAGCAGTGCCAGCCCCAGCTCGACATGGGCAACTTCTACGAGTGGCAGCTGTGCCACGACGAATGCAACCAGCAGTACGACGACTGCCTGCAGACCTGAGCTCCGGACCCGAACCGGACGCGGGGCCCGCGGGCGCGCGAAGGCGGCCGGTCTCGGGGAGACCGGCCGCCTGCGTCACGCTCCCGGCGCCGCGGGGCCCGGGTGTTCGCCGTGCGTCTCAGGCGCCCGGACCGGCCACCGGCGCGGCAGGCTCGGCAACCGGCTCCGTCTCCGCGGTGACGCGCGTGCCGGGGTGCATCAGCGCGCACAGGAACGCGACCCCGAGGGCTGCCGCCATGCCGTACAGCACCGGGCCGTTGGCCTCGGCGAAGGCCCCGCGGACGGCGTCGATCATCTCCGCGGAGGCCCCGGACGCACCCTGGCCGCCCTCACCGTGGCCGGTGATGCTCTTGGTGATCTCCTCGGCGGTACTGTGCGCGACCTCCGCCGGCACGCCGTGCGCCCGCAGGGCGTCCTGGACGTTGGCGGTGGTGCTGTGCAGCAGGACGGTGCCCAGCACCGCCAGGCCCAGGCTCGCCGAGTAGTTGCGCACGGTCTGGGTGATGCCGGTGACCTCGCCGTACGAGGCGCCGATCGCCCGGTTGACGGCGTCCGTCGAGGCGGGCGTCAGCAGCAGGCCGATGCCGGCGCCGGACATCACGATGTAGGGCCACTGGGCGCCCAGCGAGAGGTCCGTGATCTTGCCGGCCCAGAGCGCGAAGCCGACGGCGGCGAGCGCGGTGCCCACCAGCATCGGCGGGCGGGCGCCGACCCGGTCGAGGAGCCGGCCGCCGATCTGCGAGCCGGGGGCGAAGCCGGCGAAGAACACCAGCAGGTAGAGGCCCGCGTCGTTGGCCGACTGGCCGAGCGCCACCTGCGAGTAGACCGACGCGAAGAAGAACACCGGGACGAAGGCGATCATCGCGAAGAACAGCACCGCGTTGTCGGCCGCGAAGGCACGGTCGGCGAAGACCCGCAGCTTGATCAGCGGGTCCCGGGTACGCAGCTCGAACAGGACGAACAGGACCAGCACCGCGAAGCCGCCGACGATGCAGAGCCAGGTGGCCGCGCTGTCCCAGCCCCAGGTCGCGGCCTGCTGGAGGCCGAGCACGCTCAGGGCCATGCCGACCGCCACCAGTGCGGCGCCCGCCCAGTCGATCGGCTCCCGGCGCGGCGTGTTGCGGATCTTCGCCATCAGCGTCAGGACGATCGCGATGAGGGCCATCGGCACGTTGACCCAGAAGATCGCCCGCCAGGTCCAGCTGGTCAGGAAGCCACCGAGGATCGGGCCGACCGCGGTGAGGCCGCCGGCCACACCGAAGAAGAGCGCCAGCGCGCGGCCGCGCCGCTGCACCGGGAAGACCTCCACCACCACGGCCAGCGCGGCCGGGAACATCAGCGCCGCGCCGACGCCCTGGAGCGCCCGGAAGGCGATCAGCCAGGTCTGCGCCGCACCTCCGGTCGGCACCGCCCCGCACAGGGCCGAGGCGACGACGAAGGTCAGCGTGCCGACGATCGCCATCCGCTTGTGGCCGAGCACGTCCGCCAGCCGCCCGCCGAGGGCGAAGAACGCCGCCAGCGCCAGCAGGTAGGCGTTGACCACCCACTGCATGCCGGCCGAGGAGAGGCCGAGTTCGTGGATGATGTCGGGCGCGGCGATGGAGACGATGGTCTGGTCGATGAAGGTCATCGAGACCGCGAAGAGCATGCCTGCCAGCGTCAATGACTGACTGGCGGCCACGGGTGTGGAGGTGGCCGGGGCGTTCTCGGACCGCACGGGTTCCCGTCCCTTTCGTTCGATGGGTGAGGCGGCATGGCTTCGCCTCCGGTTCACCCCGTCCGGCCCTGCCCGTACCGCGAACTGACACGGTGTCCTACCGGTCAGCGGACACTATGTCACCCGAACGGCTGCCCCGCACGCCGGCAGGGCGACTGTTCGACAGCGGTGTAGTTTACGGTCCCTCAGGCCTGCCGCATGACCTGGCGCAGCGCCGGGTTTCCGGCCTCCGTCACGAAGAACCCGGTGGTGGCGAGGGTGCCGCCACGGCGGGGGCTCGTACGTGGGCATCCTGTCCGTCCGGCCCGGCGGGCCCCGGCGCCGCTCACTCGCGGCCGGCCTGCCGGGCCAGGCGGCGGCGCAGGCTGAGCGGGCGGATGTCCGGCCAGACCCGGTCGACGTGGGCGGTGCACTCCTCCTCGCTGCCGGTGAAGCCCTCCGCCCGCCAGCCGGCGGGCAACGGGGCACCGGCCGGCCAGAGCGCGTGCTGCTCCTCGTCGTTGACGACGACCTGGTAGTGGGCTGCGGTGGTCACGGGATGCTCCTCTGCAGAGGGGGCGGGGCCCGGCGGCCGGGGAGCCGGCCGCCGGGCTTCTTCGGCGGGGTCAGACGGAGGCCGGCTCGGGGCGCTCGGCCTGCGCGGCCCGGCGGGCCGCGGCGAGACGGGCGCGTTCGCGCAGGCCGACCAGGTCGTCCGGTTCGGCGTCGGGCACGTCGCGGTCGAAGCGGGCCAGGGCGGGCAGGCGCAGCCCGACCGCCACCAGGACGAGCATCGCCAGGCCGAACAGCAGGTACATCAGGGCGATGCCGCGCCCGGGCCCGGTGCCGAGCAGCGGGCCGAACACCCCGGCGAGCGCGCCGTCGTCGTCCATCAGCGGGCCGAACAGCGACGCGCCGAGCGGGGCGATCACGCCGTGCCCGAGCGGCAGGGTGGACCAGGCGACCAGGGTGTTGAGCGCGAACACCCGGCCGTGGAACCGCTGCGGCACCTTGACCTGGACGATGGTCGAGTAGACGCCGTTGACCAGGGTGAGCGCGAAGGACATCCCGAACGCCCCGGCCGCGACCGCCCAGAGGCCGGCGTGCAGGCCGGTGAGGGCGCAGGCCAGCGAGAGCAGCGCGGCGAGTCCGAGCATGCCGCGCAGCCGGTGCCGGCGCGGCCCGCCCCAGAAGCCCATCGCGATGCCACCGAGCAGCGCCCCGGCCCCTCCCGCGACGGCCACCCGGGCGGCGCCGTCGAGGTCGGAGAAGGCCAGCACCATCGGGGTGACCAGCAGGAACAGCGGGGAGAGGAAGATGTTCAGGCCGGCGAACCAGAGCAGCATGGAGCGGAAGCCCCGGTTGCGCCAGGAGTAGCCGAAGCCGTGCCTGATCTCCTCGACCAGCGACTCGCGGCGCGTCCACGGCAGCGTCCTCGGGAACCTGACCACGAGCAGGATGCCGATCGCCAGCGCATAGCTCACCACGTCGATGACCAGGATGCCGCGCAGGCCGATCGCCGCCATCAGCGCCACCGCCACCAGCGGGACAATGAACTGGGCGGCCCCGAAGGCCATTTGGACGATGCCGTTGGCGTGGCCGAGGTACTGCTTGGGCACGATCTGGGGCACCGCGGAGGCGTAGGCGAGCCGTTGGAAGGTGAGCGCCACCGAGAGCACCCCGAGCAGCACGTAGATCTCCCAGGAGTGCAGTCGCCCGGCGAGCAGCAGAGCGAGCATCCCGGCCTGGGTGGCGCCCGCGGCGATGTCGCCGGCCAGCATCACCCTGCGGCGGTCGAGCCGGTCCACCAGCGCGCCGGCCAGCGGGCCGACGACGATCCCGGGCAGCATCGCGATCACCGCGTAGAGCGCGTACCGGGCCATCGAACCCGTCTCCAGCAGGATCCAGACCGGCAGGGCGAACTCGGTGAGCGCCGAGCCGATGATGGAGACCAGCTGTCCGGCGGCGACGGCCAGGAAGCGCCGCATGCTGGGCTCCGGGCCGTCCTCCGGCACGGCACCCGCCGCGTGCTCCGGCTCCTCCTGGGAGGGGGCCGGTGGCCCGGTCTCGCCGTGGAACCACCAGGAGGAGTCCGGGCCCGGCGCGGGCAGCCGGCCGGTCGCGCCGTCCAGGACGGCCCGGTGCACGGTGGTGACGGCCTCGGCGACCTCGTCCGCGCGGTACTTGACGAAGAAGTGGCCGCCCTGGTCGAGCACCGCGACGGCGGAGCGCTCGGCGAGCAGCAGCCACTCACGGTAGCGCTCCTGGTAGAAGTCGGCGGCCGGGTCGCGGTCGCCGACCAGCGAGATCATCGGCGCCTTCAGCCTCGGCGCGCCCGCGTCGACCTCGGCGATCGCCTGGGTGAAGTACTCCTCGGCGGCCCTGGAGTCGCGGCGCATGTTGCCGACGATGAACCGGATCTGGTCCTGGTCGAGTTCGGAGGTGTCGACGCCCATGCCGGTGAGCCAGTTGACGTAGACCCGGTCGCCGAGAAGCGGCTCCAGCGAGGCCAGGTTGCTCAGGGTGGTGAGCACCTTGCTCCGCGGTTTGGCGAAGGGGAACTGCGCCCCGGCGTAGACGGCCTCCAGCTCACGTCCGGAGGCCTCCAGCAGCCGGGCGGTGGCAACCGCCAGCGCCGTCCCGACCCCGCAGTGGCCGTAGACCACCACCGGGCCCTCGACCCGCTCGCGGACCTCCTGGGCCAGCCGGGCGGCCAGTTCGTCGAAGGGCAGGTGCTGCTCGGTGACTCCGATGTCGTGGCCGGGGATGGCCACCGCCCACAGCTCGGTGTCGGCCGGCAGCACGTCGGCGACCGGCTGGTAGACCACCGCGCTGCCGCCGCCGTACGGGACGCAGACCAGGGTGAGCCGGCGGCGTGCGGCGGGAACCGGGCGGGTGAGCCGGTGCAGCAGCCTGCGCGGGCCGCGGTCCTGCTCGGAGAGGTCGGCCAGCGCGGCGAGGTCGCGCACCGTCCGGCAGGTGAAGAGGTCCATCACGCTGACCGGGCGGGCGCCGGCCTCGGTGAGCCGCTTGCGGGCCTTGGCGACGACCTGGGTGGCGAGCAGCGAGTGGCCGCCGAGGTCGAAGAAGTCCTCGTCGGTGCCGACCTCCGGCAGGCCGAGCACCTCGGCCCAGATCGCGGCGAGCACCCGCTCGGCCTCGGTCGCGGGCTTCCGGACGCCGCCGTCGGCGCGGCGCAGCCGGGGGGCGGGCAGCGCGCGGCGGTCCAGCTTGCCGTTGGGGGTGAGCGGCAGGGCGTCCAGCACGGGGAAGGCGGTGGGCACCTGGTGGTCGGGCAGCGAGAGCCTGAGCGTGGCGCGCAGGGCGGCCGGGTCGGGCTCCTCGGCGCCCGGCGCCAGGACGACGTAGCCGACCAGGCGCTTGTCGCCGGGGTTGTCCTCACGGACGATCACGACGGCGTCGGCGATCCCGGGCTGGGCGCGGAGCAGGGCCTCGGTCTCGCCGGGTTCGATCCGCAGGCCGCGGATCTTGACCTGCTGGTCTGTCCGGCCGAGGTGTTCGAGGGTGCCGTCGCGGCGGCGGCGGGCGAGGTCTCCGGTGCGGTAGAGCCGGGAGCCGGGCGGGCCGTAGGGGTCGGGGACGAAGCGGGCGGCGGTGAGGCCGGGGCGGCGGTGGTAGCCGAGCGCCACGGCGGTGCCGCCGATGTGGAGTTCGCCGGGGGCGCCGGGCGGGACGGGCCGCAGCGCCCGGTCGAGCACGTAGAGCCGGGTGTTGTCGATCGGCAGGCCGATCGGGACGGTCTCCAGCGGGCCTTCGCACTCCCAGGAGGAGACGTCGACGGCGGCCTCGGTCGGCCCGTACAGGTTGGCCAGCGCGCAGTCGGGCAGCCGGGTGGTGAACTCCCGTGCGGTGTCCGGCGGGAGGGCCTCGCCACTGCAGACGACGCGGCGCAGCGTGGTGCACTTCTCCACCTCGTCCTCGGCGAGGAGGACGGTGAGCATGGCGGGCACGAAGTGGGCGACGGTGACGCCGGCCCGGGCGATCAGGTCGCGCAGGTAGCCGGCGTCCTTCTGGCCGCCGGGCTTGGCGAGGACGAGCCGGGCACCGGTGGCCAGCGGCCAGAAGAACTCCCAGACGGAGACGTCGAATCCGGCCGGGGTCTTCTGCAGGACGGCGTCGCCGGGGCCGATCCGGTAGGCGTCCTGCATCCACCGGAGCCGGTTGGCGATGCCGCGGTGGGTGTTGGGCACGCCCTTGGGCCGGCCGGTGGAGCCGGAGGTGTAGATCAGGTAGGCGGTGTCGTCGGGGTCCGGCCCGGCAGGCCTGGTCCTCGCCTTCGGCCACTCGGCGGGGTCGTCGAGCAGCAGGACGCGGGCGGCGCAGCCCTTGGGGGTGGGCAGTCTGCGCTGGGTGAGCAGGACGGGCGCGGCGCTGTCGGCGAGCAGGAAGGCGAGGCGCTCGGCCGGGTACTCGGGATCCAGCGGGGTGTATCCGGCGCCGGTGCGCAGTACGCCGAGCAGACCGGCGACCAGTTCGGGCGAGCGTTCGGCGCTGACGGCGACCAGGCTGCCCGGTCCGACGCCTTCGGCGGCCAGCCGGGCGGCGATCCGGTCGGCCGCGGCGTCCAGTTGACTGTACGTCAGGACCGGCTCGCCCTCGAAGGCGACGGCGACCGCGTCCGGGGTGCGGGCGATCTGCTCGGCGATCATCGCGGTCAGCGTGGTGTCCGGCCGTTCGACCGCCGTCCGGTTGAACTCGTCCAGTTCGAAGGCGCGTTCGCCCTCGGCCGACCCGTCGAGGGTGGAGACCGGATCGTCCGGCCGGGCGACGACGGCGGCCAGCAGCCGCCCGAGGTGGCTGCCGAGCCGGGCGATGTCGTCCTCGCTGAAGAGGTCGGTGTTGTAGTTGAAGGCGCCGGCCAGGCCGTCCGGCCACTCCTGGAGGAACAGCTCCAGATCGAACCGGGTGCCGCTGGCTCGCACGCCGAACGGCTCGACGTCCAGCGGGAGTTCGCCGAGGCCCTCGCGGGTGGTGGCGTAGTTCTGCACGGCCAGGACGGCCTGGAAGACCGGCGGGCGGCTGACGTCGCGGGGCACCTTCAGCTCGGTGACCAGCTGGGCGAAGGGAAGCTCCTGGTGGGCGTAGGCCTCCAGGCAGGTCTCCCGGGTGCGCCGGAGCAGCTCGGCGAAGGACGGGTCCCCGCCGAGCCGGGCGGGCAGTGCCAGCACGTTGACGAACATGCCGACCAGCGGTTCGAGTTCGGGCTCGGGCCGGCCGGCGATGGGGGAGCCGACGGCGAAGTCGCTCTGCCCGCTGTAGCGGGCGAGCAGCGCCTGGAAGGCGGCGAGCAGCACCATGTAGACGGTGGCGTCGTGGCGCCTGCCGAGGGCGGTGAGCCCGTCCAGCAGGGCACGGTCGACGCGGAAGCCGTAGCCGGCGCCGTCGAAGGTCTGCCGGGGCGGGCGGGGGCGGGAAAAGGCGAGTTCGAGCGGTTCGACGCCGGCCAGCTCGCCGGCCCAGTGGGCGACCTCGGCCGCGAGCCGCTCGCCGCTCAGCCGATCCCGCTGCCAGATCGCGAAGTCCCCGTACTGGACGGGTAGTTCCGGCAGCGGGTCGGGTCTGCCGGCCACGTGGGCGGCGTAGCCGCGGAGCACCTCGCCGACCAGCACCTCGCTGGACCAGCCGTCGCTCACGCTGTGGTGCACCACCAGCAGCAGGAGGTGGTCGTCCTCGGCCAGCCGGACCAGCAGAGCGCGCAGAAGCGGGCCGGTCTCCAGGTCGAACGGACGGGCGGCTTCGGCGTCGACCAGCCGGCCGGCCTCCTCCTCGTCCGCGGCCTCGGCGGTGACCAGCCCGAACGGCGCGGGCTCGGCGATCTCCAGCACCGGGCGGCCGTCCTCGGTGGCCGGGTAACGCGAGCGCAGCGTCTCGTGCCGGGCCACCGAGGCGTCCAGCGCCCGGCGCAGCGCGTCGGTGTCCAGCGGGCCGCGGAGCCGGCGGGTGACGGGGATGTTGTAGGCGGCGGTGCCGGGCGCGAACTGCTCCATGAACCAGAGGCGTTCCTGGGCGAAGGAGAGCGGGACGGGCGCGTCGGCGGCCCGGCGCGGGACGGCCTGGCGGGGGGCGGTGCGGGCCTTGAGGCGGCGGCTGAGCAGCTCCCGCTTGGCCGCGGAGAGGCCGGCCGCCGGGGCCGTTCCCGCCGCGGGGGTCGGTGTGTCGGTGCTCATGTCTGCGTGTTGGTCCCTTCCGGGGAGTCCTGCGCGGCGAGCAGTTCCTCGGCGGCGTCCTCGGACAGCTCGGCGAGTTCGGCGACCAGGGCGGCTTCGACGGCGTCGGCGAAGGCGGTGACGGTCCGGTGGGTGAACAGGGTGCGCAGCGGCACGGCCAGGTCGACGGCCGAGCGGATCCGGGCGACGACGCGGGTGGCCAGCAGGGAGTGGCCGCCGAGGTCGAAGAAGTCGTCCAGGGCGCCGACCCGGTCGAGGCCGAGCACCTCCTGCCAGACCTCGGCGACCAGTTCCTCGGCCTCGGTGCGCGGGGCGACGTAGGCGGCGCGCAGTTCGGGCCGGCTCTCGGGGGCGGGCAGGGCCCGGCGGTCGAGCTTGCCGTTGGGGGTGAGCGGCAGCGCGTCCAGGACGAGCAGGGCGTTCGGCACCAGGTGGGCCGGAAGGACGGCGGCGAGCCCGGCGCGCAGCGCGTCCGGTGCGGGGGCGGGGCCGCCGGCGGCGGGCACCACGTAGCCGACCAGGGCGTCGCCGCGGACGGTCACCACGGCCTGGCCGACGCCGGGCAGGGCGAGCAGGGCGCTCTCGGTCTCGCCGGGCTCGATCCGGAAGCCGCGCACCTTGACCTGGCTGTCGAGCCGGCCGAGGAACTCCAGTGCGCCGTCGGCGCGCCGTCGGACGAGGTCGCCGGTGCGGTAGCGGCGGGCGCCGGGCGGGCCGTCCGGGTCGGGTACGAAGGCGCGGGCGGTGGCGCCGGGCCGGCCCAGGTAGCCGTAGGTGACGCCGTCGCCGCCGACCACCAGTTCGCCGGGGGTGCCGGGCGGTGCGGGGGTGCCGTACCGGTCGAGGACGGCCGCGGTAGCGGCGCCGATCGGCCGGCCGATCGGCGGGCGGGCGGTGGCGTCGGCGGCGCCGAGCTCGGCGGTGGTGGCGATGACCGTGGTCTCGGTGGGCCCGTAGGAGTTGACCACCCGGACGGTGTCGCCGAACCGGGCGCGCCAGGTGGCGACGGCCTCCGCCCGCACCTGGTCGGCGCCGAGGACCAGCAGCCGCAGCCCGGCCGGCCAGGGGGTGGCGTCGAGGTCGGCGACCAGCTGGTGCCAGTACGGGGTGGGCAGGTCGAGCACGGTCAGCCCGGCGGCGCCGGGTTCGGCGAGCTGCTCGGGCAGGGCCGCGCCCGGCTCGGCGACGACGAGGGTGGCGCCCGCGGCGAGCGCGGGGAACACCTCCTCGGCGCAGGTGTCGAAGGAGAGCGAGGCGAACTGGAGCACCCGGTCGGCGGCGGTGATCCCGTAGCCCTCGCGCATCCAGGCGACCCGGGCGGCCAGCGCGCGGTGCGGCACCAGGACGCCCTTGGGGGTTCCGGTGGAGCCGGAGGTATAGACCAGGTAGGCCGGGTCGTCCCCGTGGGCGGCGGCGCCCGCCGGGAGCGGCGCCTCCGTGGCGGAGGCGCCCGCGGCGAGCACCGCGACGTCCGCCTGCAGGCCCTCGACGTCCGCTTTCAGGCCCTCGACGGGCCGGCCGTCGGCGGTGACCAGGACCTTCGCGCCGCTGTCCGCCAGCATGAGGGCGAGCCGCGCGGCCGGGTACTCCGGGTCCAGCGGCAGGTAGGCTGCGCCGGCCCGCCAGGCGGCCAGCATGGTGACCACCGCGCGCGGCCCGCGCGGCAGGCAGAAAGCAACCACGTCCCCGTGCCGGACGCCGGAGGCGGCCAGTGCGGCGGCCAACCTGCCGGACTCCTCGGCCAGTCGGGCGCGGGTCAGCCGCTCGCCCCGGCTCTCCAGGGCGGTCGCGTCCGGGGCCTCGGCGGCGGCCCGGTCGATCGCGGCGAGCACCGTCTCCGGGTGTGCCGGCAGCACGGGACCGGCCTCGGCGGCGGCCGTGGCGGCCAGTTCGGCGGCGTCCAGCATCGCCAGCCGGTGGACGGGCGTCTCGGGCTCGGCGAGGCCGTCGCGCAACAGGGTGTCGAACCAGCGGCCCAGCCGGGTGATCCAGGCCTCGTCGAGCAGCTCGGTCTGGTAACCGAAGATCGCCAGCAGGTCCTCGCCGTCCCACCGGACGTCCAGGGTGAGTTCGAACTTGGCCGCGCTGTAGCCGCCGTCGAGTTCGGTGCAGCGCAGGTCGGCGAAGGCGTGCTCGTCCAGTGCGCCGCCGCTCTGGGTGTGGACGGTCAGCAGGGTCTGGAAGACCGGCGTGCGGCCGGGGTCGCGCTCGAGCCGCAGCTCCTCGGTGAGCTGCTCGAACGGCACCTGGCTGTGGCCCAGCGCGCCGAGCCAGCCGGAGCGGGTGCGGCGCAGCAGGTCGGCGAAGGTCGGCGCACCGGTCGGGGCATCCCCGTCGACGCGAGGGGAGAGGTCGGCACGCAGCACCAGCGCGCTGGAGAAGTAGCCGACCGTCTGCTCGGCCTCGACGGTGGTGCGGGCGGCGGTGGGCACGCCGAGGCAGAAGTCGTCCTGGCCGGTGCAGCGGTGCAGTACGGCCTGGTAGGCGGCGGCCAGCACCATGAACGGCGTCAGCCGGCGGGCACGGGCGAAGGCGTCCAGCTCGGGACCGACACCGCGCAGGGTCCGGGTGTAGAAGGCGCCGGCGCTGCCCGGGTGGGCGGGCCGGGGCCGCTCCAGCGGCAGTTCGAGGGCGGGGGCGTCGGCCAGTCGGTCGCGCCAGTAGGCGAGCGCGTCCTGTGCCTCCGGCCCGGCCAGCCACGCGCGTTCGGCGGCCGCGTGGGCGAGGTAGGAGGGTGGCGGCGGCAGGTCGAGCGGGCGGCCGGCCCGGTGGGCGGCGTACCGGTCGGCGAGTTCGGTGCGCAGCAGGCCGAGTGACCAGCCGTCGGCGGCGATGTGGTGGACGACCAGGCAGAGCACGTGTTCCTGGTCGCCGGTGCGCAGCAGCGCGGCGCGCAGGAGCGGTCCGGCGGCGAGGTCGAAGCCGCGGTTGGTGCGTCCGGCGAGGGCCGCGGGGAGTTGCTGCGGCTCGGCCCGCAGGTCCACCTCCTCCAGCGGGACCGGGGCCGGCGGATCGACCACGGCGGCCGGGCGGCCGTCCTCGTTCGGGAACCGGGTGCGCAGCGCCTCGTGCCGGGCCACCACCGCGTCCAGGGCGGCGCGAAGGGCGGCCGGCTCCAGCGCGCCGGTGAGCCGCAGGACGAGCGGGATGTTGTAGGAAGGGTCCCCCGGGTCCAACTGGTCCAGGAACCAGAGGCGTTCCTGTCCGACGGTCAGGGCGGCCGGCTCGGTGGAACCGGCGGATCCCCGGGCCGGCCCGTGGTCGGCCACATGAACGGACGTGCTCATCGTGCTCCTCAGGACGCGCCGGCTGCCGGCAGACGGCGGGGCTCGGACATGGCTCGGACATGGCTCGGCCGCGTGCCCTGTGGGTGGGAGGGAGCTGCGCGCTCGGCGGGGCGGCGGGCCCCCGTACGGCCGCCGCGGTGCGGATCATGCTAGGGAGCGGGGTCGGCGAGCGTCAATGGTCTGGACCAGCTATCCGGGACGGGATTCGGCACCCGGCCGCGGCGGCGCCACCCGGGCGCGCGGCTGACGGGGCGCACGGCCGACGGGTGCACGGCTGACGGGGCGCACGGCCGATGAGGTGCACGGCCGACGGGGCGCACGGCCGATGAGGTGCACGGCCGACGGGGTGCACGGCCGATGAGGTGCACGGCCGACGGGGCGCACGGCCGACGGGTGCACGGCTGACGGGGTGCACGGCCGATGAGGCACGACCGCCCGGGCGCGCGGCTGACGGGGCGTTGACACGAGAAAGTGTGCGTCCCGGGGGCGAGCGCGGCGCTCAAGCACGACTTCGCGATCACCGAGCATTACGTGGTCTTCCTGGAGGGCTCCGTCACCCTCGACCTCTCCGACCACTCGGGCATCCCCTACGGCTGGAGCGACGTGCAGGCCTCGCGGATCGGGATCATGCCGCGGGGCGCCGGCGGCGCGGCCGAGGTCCGCTGGTACGAGATCGGCCAGGGCTACGCGATGCACCTCGCCAACGCCTACGAGGACGCCGCCGGCCGGATCGTGGTCGAGGGCCCGGCGGTGGGCCGGGACGGCTGGCAGCGTTCCTGGAACTGGTGGGTCGGCGCCCCCGGCCGCGGCGCCGAGCCCAACTCCGGTGCCCACGGCCACCGCTGGACGGTCGACCCGGCGTCGGGCGCCGTCCGGGAGGAGCGGACCGACGACCTGACCGTCGAGTTCCCGACCACCAACGACGCGTACACCGGCCCGGAACACCGGTACCAGTACGCGCTCTCCTTCCCGGACGACCGCGGCATCGGCAACCACACGCTGGTGAAGTACGACCGCCGCACGGGCGCCCGGCAGCAGCTGCCGGTCGGGAACGGCCAACTGCCGAGCGAGGCCGTCTTCGTCCCGGCCCAGGGCGCGTCGGACGAGGACGCCGGCTACCTGCTGACCGTCGTCAGCGACCTCAACGCCGACGCGTCCAGGCTACTGGTGCTCGACGCCTCCGACCTCTCCGTACCGCCGGTCGCCACCGTCCACCTGCCGCGCCGGGTACCGGCGATGATCCACGGCTCGTGGATCCCGGACGCCTGACCACGGTCGTGACCCGAGTCCGCCCCGACCGTGCCGCCGGGGCGGACTCCGTCATGCCCGGGGAGCCCCGACGGTGTCGAGCGCCGGGGCGACGACGGCGAACGCCTCGTCGAGCAGTACGGCCGGGTCCTCGGCACCGTCGCTCTCGCTCCAGCGGCGCAGCGCTGTGTCGAACGCGGTCAGCGCCATCCCGGCGGCGAGCCGCGGGTACATCGCGGTGGCGGGGTCGAGACCGAGGCGGTGCGCCAGCTCCGCCGCCAGCTCGTCGCGCCACTGCACCTGGCGTTCCAGGAACCGCCCCAGCAGGGCGGGCGTGCGGAGGATCAGCTGCACCACGCGCAGCGCCCGGTCGTCGTGACCGGACTGGCCAATGGGGGCGGCGGGGCCGGTGTGGCCGTCGCCGTGGGTGTGGCCGGTGTGGCCGGTGTGGCCGTCGTGGGCGGCGCCGTTCGAGCGTGCGGCGCAGGCCGCGAGCGAGACCCAGACGGCGTGCCGCAGCACGACGGAGGGCCGCTCCCCGCCCGGCCGGGCGGCCAGCACGGCGCGCATCTCGGGGCCCAGGTCGGCCAGGACCTGGACGACCACGTCCTCCTTGGAGGCGAAGTACCGGAAGAACGTCCGCTTCGAGACGCCGGCGGCGCCCGCGATCTCGTCGATGGTGACGGCGTCGAACCCGTTCTCCGCCAGCAGTTGCAGCGCGGCCTCGGCCAGCTCGCCGGAGACGAGCCGCCGCTTGCGCTCGGCCATGGACAGTTCGGGGCGGGTGGTCACCGCGTCATGGTATCGCGATGCCTTGGGTGACACTCGGGAGCGTATTGACACCGAGTGACACGGAGGACAGCATGTGCCGTATGACAGAGCATCAGCGCTGGACCGCCGAGCGGATCCCGGACCAGACCGGGCGGGTCGTCGTCATCACCGGAGCCAACAGCGGCCTCGGCCTCGCCACCACCCGGGCCCTGGCCCGCAGGGGCGCCCACGTGGTACTCGCCGTCCGCGACGAGGAGAAGGGGCGCCGGGCGGTCGCGGAGCTGACCGCCGAGCAGCCGGCCGCCCGGCTGGAGGTGCGACGGCTCGACCTGGCCGACCTCGACTCCGTCCGCACCTTCGCCCACGGCCTCCACACCGACCACGACCGGCTGGACGTGCTGGTCAACAACGCCGGCGTGATGGCCCCGCCGCGGACGCTGAGCGCCCAGGGGCACGAGCTCCAGTTCGCCGCGCACCACCTCGGCCACTTCGCCCTCACCGGCCTGCTGCTCGACCTGCTGGCCGGGGGACGCGACCCGCGGGTGGTCACGGTGAGCTCGATCAACCACCGGCGCGGGCGGATCCGGTTCGACGACCTCGACGGCCGGCACGGGTACGCGCCGATGGCCTTCTACAACCAGTCCAAGCTGGCCAACGCCGTCTTCGGCCGTCAGTTGCACCTCCGGCTCACCGCCGCGGGCAGCCCCGTGCGCAGCCTGCTCGCCCACCCCGGCTACGCCGCCACCAACATCGTGACCGGCGCACCGACCGCCCTGTACCGGCTGCTCTTCGGCCACCTCGCCCGCCCGCTCGCCCAGACCCCCGCCCGGGGCGCCCTGCCGCAGCTCTACGCGGCGACCGAACCGGGTGTCCGGGGCGGCGAGTTCATCGGCCCGGACGGCTTCGCCGAGCTGCGCGGCGGGCCCGCCCGGGTGCGACTGTCACCCTCGGCCGCCGACCCCGAAACCGGGCGCCGGCTCTGGGAGTTGTCGGAGGAGCTGACGGACGTCCGGTACGGCCTCCCGGCCGCCCCCTGACGCCGCCGCCACCGCGCCCCTGCACTACGGCGCGGCCCCGGGCACGTGGAGCACCCGGGGCCGGAGCGCGCGAAGCACCCTGCCGCCCGGTACTCAGTAGCCGATCGTGAACCGGCGCTGGACGAAGCGCGGCAGCTCCGCCTCGTCGACCAGGGCGACCGCCGCGTCCTCCGCCGAGATGCGGGAGCGTCCCTCGGCGTCGCGGACCGGCTGGTCACCGCCGATCCGGAAGCGGCCCGTGCGCTCGCCCGGGGCGATGTACTCGGCGGGGCTGAAGTACGTCCAGAGCCGGTTCGAGGTTCGCAGGACGTTCAGGCCGTCCCGTGCGCCACGCACGGAGGCCGCGTACCCGCGGGGCAGACCGAGCTCGTCGAGGGTCTTGTGCAGGAGCTCTTCCGAATCGGCCAGCACCACCCCCGGTTCGACCTCCAGACTGCCCGCGCCGCCGATCACGATGAGCCGCGTCCGGGGGTGGCGGTCGAGCGCGGCCAGCAGCGCCCGCGCCGCGGTGACGTGGACGCCGGGATCGGCGATCGAGCGCTCGACGGTGTCGGCGAAGTCCCGGGCGGCGTTGCCGGGCTGGTAGCCGCTGATCAGGACGTCGAGGCCGGGCAGGACGGCGGCGATGCTCGCCGCGTCCAGCACGTCGATGTCGGCCCAGGCGACGTTCTCCCGGCGTTCGTCGAGCCCCGCCTCCGACGCGTCGCGGCTGAACGCGGTGACGCGGTGGCCGCGGCCGAGGGCCTCCGTGACGACCCTGCTGCCGATGGTCCCCGTCGCGCCGATGACTCCGATGTGCATGGTTCTCCCCTGTTCCTCTGCATGCGGATTCGGGCGCCACACCATCCGGTCGGTGACGCCGTGGCGAAACTATACGCCGTGAAGTTTGGATACGGCACCTATGGCAGTGACGCTGTAGAGTTGCCCGCGTGACAGGGAGAGCCGTGACCGGCGGAGCGAGCACTGGCAGGACGGGCACCGGCACGACCAGCGCCAACACGACCAGCACCGGCAGGACGAGCACCGGCAGGCGCGAACGGCTACGGGCCGAGACGACGGCCGAGATCAAGAGCGTCGCGCTGGCACTGATGGCCACGGGCGGCCCCGCCGCCATCACCCTCCGGGCCATCGCCCGCGAGATGGGCATGACGGCCAACGCCATCTACGGCTACTTCCCCACCCGCGACGACCTGGTCACCACACTCATCGGCGACGTGTACACCGCGCTCGCCGACGCCGTGGACGCCGCCCGGGAGTCCTCCGCCTCCGCCGACCCGGCCACCCGGATCACCGCCTGGGCCCGCGCGTTCCGGGACTGGGCCCTGGCCAACCCCGAGGGCTTCCGGCTCGTCTACGGCGACCCCGTCCCCGGCTACCAGGCCCCCGAGGGCGGCCCCGCGCCGGCCGCCGCCCTCCGGACCTGCACCGGTCTCGCCGCCCTGGCCGCGGCGGCCTGGCCCCAGACCCAACAGCACCACCAGGACAGCCGGTTCACCTGGGCCGACTTCGACCCCGGCCTGCTCGACAAGATCCGCCCGGCCTTCCCCGACCTCCCCCCGGCCGGCGTCGCCCTGGCCCTGCGCCTCTGGGGGCACCTCCACGGCCTGGTGTCACTGGAGGTCTACGGCCACCTGCGCAGCCAGCTCGCCAGCCCGGACAAGCTCTTCGACGAGGAACTGGCGCAACTCACCCGGACGTTGGGCATCCAGCCGCAGGCCTGACCGACCCGGCCGGAGAGCCCTGCATTGCGCCGCGGCGGCATTGCGGCACGGGCGCGGCGGCCAAGGCCACGGCGGCGGGTGCCTCGGCGCCGCCGGGCACCGGCCTCGAGGCGCGTCGCGTCACGTCGCGGCGGGCTACTGTCCCACGCCGTCGGCGAGCTCCCGGGCGATGTCGAGGTGCCCCGCGTGCCGCGCGTACTCCTGCATGACGTGGAAAAGGATCCAGCCGAGCGACGGCCTGACCTCCTGATCTCCTGCGGAGAACCGGCCGCCCTCGGCACTCTCCGCCGCCAGGGCCGCGCCCGTGACGATGGCACGGGTCCGCTCGCCCCCGGCATGCAGGGCTGCGATCAGCTCCGCGGCCGTCTCGTCCGGGCCGACGCGCCAGCGCCCGGACTCGTCCTTGTCCCCGTGCGGCTCCGGCACGGGCTCACCCTCGAAGATCCAGCGCAGCCACCGCCGTTCCATGAACACGAGGTGCTTGAGCAGTTCCAGCGGGCTCCAGCCCGAGGGCAGCCGGCTGGAACGCTGCTCCTTCTCGGGCATGCCCTCGATCTTGGCGGTGACGGCCGAGCGGAGGAAGTCCAGGTAGCCGAGCAGCAGTTCCTGCGGATCGGACAGCTGACGGCTTGGTTCGGGCACGGGGGCTCTCATGGGCGCCAAGTCTGGCACCCATGCGCGACGACATCAACGAGACCTCCACGGCCGCCTGGCGACGGCGCCCGACCGGCCGGGCGGTCGGGCGATCGGATCTGATTGTCCGTCAGTTCACGGCCGTGATGATGGTCGCGGCGTTGTTGTCGGAGCCGGGGTCCGCGGTGGTGCTGGTGACCTCGGCGGTGGTGGTGATGCTGCCGCCGCCGACCGCGACGGCCTTGACGACGATGGTGGTGGTCGTGTCGGAGCCGCCGGGGCGCGATCCGAGGAGGCACGTCACGGAGTTGGTGGAGCCGGCGGGCGGGGTGCTGCAGCTGCCTGTGGACGGTGTGGCACTGACGAACCTGGCGTTGGCCGGCAGGGTGCCGGTGAAGGTCACGTGCTCCGCGGCGGCCGGTCCGGCATTGTGCACGGTGACCGTGTAGGTGAGGGACGTTCCGTTGGGCACCGGTTCGGGGGCGGTGCCGATCGCGAGGGACAGGTCGGCGAGCGGCCGGACCAGACCCTGACTGTGCCGGCCGCTGCCGACGGTGCCGTCGGAGCGCGGCGCCACACCGTGGGTGTCCCCGGTGGAGATGGCGATCGCGTCCTGGAGCGCGGCGGTGCAGGCGGCGCTCCCGCAGACGCGTCCGGGGGTGAGGCTCTGCGGCCAGAAGGGGGCTTGGCAGCATCGGACGGCGTCGTGGTGCGGGCTGTGGTGCGGGCCCTGAGGCCGACCCGGGTGCGGGCCGGTGCTCCAACGCGGTCACAAGCGCTCCCCTCACGGACACCGGTCCGGCGGCGCACACCGCTCCGCCGGACCGGGATGTCGCTCCACACCATGCGGCGCGACCTAGGCGCGCACGCGTCAGCGACACCTCGGGGTCACGCGTTCAGTGGTCGCGCCGCCGTCGTCGTGCCGCCGGCCGCCGCCGGCCGCTGTCGTGGTTTCGACGCCAGGGAGCGCACAGGTGGCGGGATATGGGCCTGGACGTACGGGTGGGTGGGGCCAGACCCACTCCCGGGCCGATCCGGCGGGGATCGGACTCCGCGCAGTGCAGAGTGGAGTCCCCGGGTCGGACCGGCGCGATCGGGACCGTGCGGCAGCACCCGGTGCTCACGCCCGGTCGGAGACCAGGAGCGGGAAGGAAGGAATGACCATGCGACAACTGACGTCGTGGGTGGCGGGTGTCGGCGTGGGCCTCGTACGGGCCTGCGTGGTGGTGGCCGTCAGCATGCCGGTCCCGGCCGTGTGGGCCGTGGCGGTGGCGGTGGCGGTCCTCTGGGCCGGCAACCCGTGGTCCTGGGTGGGGTTGTTCGTGCCGGCACTCTCGGGCACCCTCGGCCTGTCCCGCCCCGTCTGCCGGGCCTTCCGGCTCCTGGTCGCGCGGTGGACGGGCGTCGTCATACCCGACGGGTACCGTCAGGCCCCTCCGGTCGTGCGGATGTCGACCGGGTACTGGTGGAACGGCTACTCCTACACCCGCAGCGCCCGGGCCGCCCGGCAGGAGCAGCGGTGGAGGGTCCGCTGGGGCGATCCGGCGACCTGGCGCGACCTGCGGTTCACCGCGATCGCGCCGGTCACCGTCGGGGTGGTCGCCGCCGTCCCGCCGGCCGGGGTCGCGGCCGCGATCGTCGGACTGTCCGGGCCGACGCTCTCCGCCCGCGCCGTCGGGGCGCTCGGCCTGGTCGTCGCCGTGGCCGGCGCCCCGTACGCCTGGCGGGCCGTCGGCCCGGTGTCCGTCCGCTTCCTGTCCCCGTCGCGCGCCATGCTGCTGACGGAACGGGTGGACGAACTCACCGCCCAGCGAGCCGACGCCACGGTCGCGCAGGCCGCCGAGATCCGCCGGATCGAGCGGGACCTCCACGACGGGGCACAGGCCCGCCTGGTCGCGCTCGGGCTCTCCCTGACGACCGCGGAGAAGCTGATGGAGACCGACCCCGACCGGGCCAGGGCGCTGATGCGGGAGGCACGAACCGGCGCCGCGACCTCACTGGCCGAGCTCCGCGAGCTGGTCAGGGGCATCAACCCGCCGGTGCTGACCGAGCGGGGGCTCGTCGACGCCGTACGCTCGCTGGCCCTGGAAAGCCCGCTCGAAGTGGCCGTCAGCGCCGGCCCCCGGCTCCTCCTGGACCCGCCGGTCGAGTCCGCGCTGTACTTCGGGATCGCCGAACTGCTGACCAACGCGGTCAGGCACGCCCGCGCGACCCGGGCGCGGATCTCCATCGCCCGCAGCGACACCGGCATCGTCGTCACCGTCGAGGACGACGGCCGCGGCGGAGCCGGCCTGCGCACCGGCGGCGGTCTCACGGGGCTGCACCGCCGCCTCGCGGTCTTCGACGGCACACTGGAGATCGTCAGTCCGGCAGGCGGGCCGACCCGCGTCACCATGGTGGTGCCATGCGAATCGTCGTAGCCGAAGACCTCTACCTCCTGCGCGACGGGATGGTCCGCCTCCTCGACGCGTACGGACACCAGGTGGTGGCGACCGCGACGACCGGGCCCGAGACGCTCGACGCGCTGCTGACGTGGCGTCCTGACGTTGCCGTCGTCGACGTCCGCATGCCACCGACCCAGTCGGACGAGGGCCTGCGTGCGGCGCTCGCCGCCCGCCACCGCATACCCGGGCTGCCCGTCCTGATCCTCTCCCAGCACGTCGAACAGCTCTACGCCCGCGAGCTGTTGGCCGGCGGCTCCGGCGGCGTCGGCTACTTCCTCAAGGAGAGCGTGTTCGACGGCGATCAGTTCATCGGTGCACTGGAGCGCGTCGCCGCCGGAGGGACCGCGATGGACCCGGCCGTCATCACCACCCTGCTCTCCGCCGGACCCTCCAACCGGCGGCTCCAACGGCTCACGCCGCGCGAACTCTCCGTGCTCGGCCTCATGGCCGAAGGACTGTCCAACCAGGCCATCGGCCGGCGGCTCTTCCTGAGCGAGAGCGCCATCAGCAAGTACACCACCTCGATGTTCGTCAAACTCGGCCTCCGCGATGACGACGACAGCAACCGCCGCGTCCGCGCCGTCCTCACCTACCTGAACAAGCCGTGACGCGTCGGGGCGGGCGGAAGCGGGCGGGGTTTCAACGGCGGGGCGGTCAACGGCGGGGCGGTCAACGGCGGTGGGCACTCCGGCGGCTCCGGACGGGGCTCAACGGGCGCCGGAGGGCTCGGCGGCTCCGGACGGCTCGGCGACTGAGCGCCGGTGGCCGTCGCGGAGCCGCCCGAAGCCGCCGGGCGAGCACGGGCCGGACCTCACGGCTCACTTCTCGTCGAAGATCAGGTCCTCCGCGGGGTGGGTCAAGCGCAGGGTCTGCCCGTCGGTGATTTCGAGAATGCGGTGCAGGCCTGAGCACTCCGTGCCGTCGGGGAGCGTGAAGACGTCGTTGGCCCCGGCCAGGAACGCGGGGAGGCAGTCCAGCGCGTTGTTGCCGAGGTCCAGGTAGTCCTTGAGCCTGCGGAAGAGCTTGGGGAGGATCACCGCGTCCGTGGTGATCGAGTTCATGTCGGCGACCTTCGCGCCCTTGACCGTCACGTCCTGCGACCAGAGGCCGTCGGCGGGGGGCGCGGCGGCGCGAACCTGGAGGACGAGGTCCTTCAGGATGCGGCGCAGATCACCGGGGAAACCCTTGTAGAAGGTCGGGTACGCCAACCCCTTCGCCAGCAGGTGGTAGTTGGCGGTCCTCGCCAGCAGCTTGTCGTCCACGTTGATCTCGTAGCCGCTGGCGCCCGGAGTGCGGCCCCGGCCGACCAGCGCCACGCAGCGGCCGAGGCTGTCGGTGCCGCGGGTGAGGATGTAGCCGGGCACCTGGTCGGGCGTGACGCTGACGGTTTCGTCGGCGTGGCGCTGGATGTCCACGAACCCGAGCCAGTCGAGCAGCTCGTCGGCGGCGGCGTGGGCGAACGCCGGTGGCTGGTGCTCGTCGTGCTTGTTGGCGCCCGGGTAGTGGGTCTCCAGGGCGTCGATGGCCTCCAGCCGGACGTTGACGTGACCGTCGGGGCCGGGTTTGAGCTCGTTCCCGTGGACGAGCTTCCACTCCCCCACGTAGTCGGGGACGAACGCGATGGTGTCGCCGTCCGGCTTGGCCTTGGCGGAGACGTGGAACGAGCCCTTGATCAACAGCATCGACATGGTGACTCCCTGCTGCTCTGTCGGGGTGGCTGCCGGGGTGGAGTACGCGCCCGGCGAGTCCGGCCGGAGAGGCCGCCTCCTCGGGCGGACGCCTCCGCGGGCCGGCTCCCGCACCGTCCGCCTTGGCGCGGACGCTGCTCCGTTCGGGTGACGGCCCGGGCGGCACCCGCCGCGGAGTGCGGACATCGGGCGCCGGGCGGCCCGGGCGAGGCCCCGGCCGAGCCGGGCCCCGGGTGGCGGGACGCTGACCACATGCTCCGGCAGCTGCCGGTCGCCCGCGAGCCGGCGAGGCTCTCCGCGGTCGCGCTGTCGCCCCCGCCCGGCACGCTCAGCGGCCTCCAGCCGACCCGCCTCCGACGCTGTTGCGCCGAGACGGTCAACCGCCCCCATGCGTCCACCGCCGCCCGATGCCACACCCCAGAGGTCAAGACCGCCGGCACCTGCGACGAGGCGAGTTCAACCTGGGCAACTCCTCCAAGCGGTTCACTGCATTCCGGTTTCACATGGGAGTTTCCGGATTTGGGAGGCGCGATGATAGAGGGCCCTACCTCGCACGCACACTCGCCGCGGTGCAGGGGACTGCACAGGCCTCGGCCCCGGCGACGACCCAGGCCGTGCCGAGCTGCGTCACGTACGTCAACGCCGACTACTGGCTCGACTACGCGAGGGCCAAGGTGACCAATGGTTGTTCACGACTCAGAGTTTCAAGCTCATCTACGACAGCGTCAACAACTACAACCCCTACGGCTGCCTGACTCTCGCTCCCGGCGTGACCAAGGATCTGTTCGTCTTCAGCTTCGCGAAGAAGCCGATGATCGACGGCCTCACCACCTGCTGACACGCAGGTATTTCTTCCGCCACCAGTACGGCTCACCGCACCTGGCGGACTGACAACCCGGCAACACCAGCATTCTCCGGCCGCCCCGGCTCACCGCCGGGGCGGCCGGACCCGGAAACCCGGACGCCGGGGGCAGCACAGCCGAGAGATCGACGCGCCCGGCGGCCGCGAGCCTCCACGCACACGTCCGCCGGAGAGGGTGGCGACACCGTTCACACGGCCGTGCTCGGCATCGCCCGGCTGCAGACCTCGCCCGCCGCTCGGAGAACGCTCAGTCGATACAGAACTCGTTTCCCTCGATGTCCTGCATCGGGATGCACGAGTCATTTCCGTCATACAGCGTTTGCACGTGGACCGCGCCGAGCGGGACCAGTCGCGCGCATTCGGCCTCAAGTGCGGCGAGGCGCTCCTTGCCCACGAGACCGGTGCCGACCCGCACATCAAGATGCAGCCGGTTCTTGGCCGCCTTCCCTTCGGGGACACGCTGGAAGTACAGCCGCGGGCCCACTCCTGAGGGATCCACGCAGGCGAACCACGAATCCCGCTGCTCAGGTGGCTGCGAGCCGTTGAAGTCGTCCCACGTGGCAAACCCTTCCGGTGGCGGCGCTACGACGTACCCCAACACCTCGCACCAGAAACGACCGAGGCGCTCAGGCTCCGCGCAGTCGAAGGCGACTTGGAACTTCTTGATCGCTGACATCGGTGCACGCTAGCAGCGGCACCGCTCCTCCGGTAGCGGTGACGACGAACCGGGAGCTGGGCCGTGTTCTCATCGGTTCGTCAGGCCGCGCGTTGGCCGTGGAGGAGGAGGGGGAGGGCGCGGCCGAGGTTGGCGAGGGCCTGTCGGAGGCGGGCGTTCTGGGCGGGGCTCATGAGGGTGGCGAGCGTGGCGGGGTCGGCGAACCGGGCGCCGTGGAGGTGGGAGTGGCGTTGGGGTGGGACGGTGAGGCGCTTCGCGTCGTGGTCAGTGATGGTGCCGCCGTCGAAGACGAGGTTGAGGCGTTCGAGGTAGCGGTCGGCGGGGGTGAAGTCGACGGCGAGGAGCGTCGTCAGGCGGCGGTGGAGGCCGGTCTGGGCGTGGAGGTGGCGGGCGGCGGCGAGGTGGGGCGGCTCGTCGGGGAGCGCGGCGCCCCCGGGGAGGACGAGGCCGTCGAGGAAGTCGGGGTCGACGAGGAGGACGTGGCCGGCCGGGTTGCGCAGGAGGACGAGGGCACCGAGGCGGCAGGCGGGGGGCTTGGCGAGAAGGCGGGGGTCACGGGCGGGGCGCACGGTCGTTTTCGCTTTCGGGGGTTCGCGATGCGAGGCGGTGGAGGCCGGCGATGAGGGTGGCGGCGAAGAGCAGCCACCAGAGGAGCCGGCCGGCGGCGGCGAGGATTTCAGTGCGCATCGGCCTGGCGCTCGTAGCGCAGGCCCATCCGCAGGAGGTCGGTGATGCGCAGGATCTGGGCGGTGCGGGCGGAGCCGAGGTTGATCAGGTAGGCGCCGGTCAACCGGCCGTGGTCCCAGTCGACTTCGACAGAGGGCAGCGTGGCCTCGGCGAGGGCGAGGACGGCGAGGAGTTCCTCGACGGCCAGGGCGGCCTCCCGGCGCTGCTCGGCGGTCGCCCGGTTGAGGACCGGCCCCATCAGGCGGCCCGCCGCCGGGGCTCGAAGGCGCGCCAGGCCGATTCGGCGGCGGAGATGGTGGGGAAGCCGGCGAGTTCGCCGGAGGAGTCGAGCAGCCAGTCGCCGGTCATCTCGTTGCGCACCCGGTAGAGGCGGGCGGCAGGGTCCCACCGCATGCCGTAGCCGTGGAGCTTGGTGGACGGGTGGGTAGGGGCGGTTCTCATGACAACCCTCCGCAGTTGGAGTTTCACGTTCTGTGCTCATCCTGGCCTGGTCGCGACTAGCATCGGAACCGAAGTTGGTTTTGAATTTCCGGCTGCCCAAGTTGGAGCAACCATGGTGAACCTCAAAGAACTTGATCCATCGGCAGGACGATGGGCACCCTTCGGTGTTCAACTCCGCAGGTCACGCGAGGCGGTGGGCCTTACGCAGGCCCAGCTGGCGGAGCGAACCGGGTTCCATTACTCGACGATCTCCTTCGCCGAACTTGCCACGAAGCAGCCCTCCCTACGCCTGGCCCGCGCGGCCGACCAAGCCCTCGGAACGCAGGGCACGCTGGCCCTCATGTGGCAGCAGGCCTCCAACTCCGCCGGCCTCGCCGAGGGATTCACTGAGTTCACTCGACACGAAGCGCAGGCCACGGAGATAAGGCTGTTCGAAATCGGGGCCATCCCAGGGCTGTTCCAGACCCGGGCCTACGCCGAAGCCGAGTTGGCCGGGGCAGTCGAACGAGGCGAGGTCACGGCAGATCAGGCCGACGAGCGACTCAACTTCCGCTTGGCCAGGCAGAAGCTACTGTCCCGGAAACCTCCGCCCCTTATCTACGCCGCTCTGGATGAGAGCGCGCTCCGCTGGCAGCTCGGTGGCCCGGCCGTTCTGGCCCAGCAGCTTGATCGCCTTGAAGAGCTGGCGGAGGAGGCCCACATCCTGTTGCAGGTCGTACCGTTCAGCATGGGAGGCCTCCGCTCCTTCCGGTCGGCCGTCACCCTGCTGACCGTCAGCGATCACAGCCAACTCGGCTACACGGAAACGCTTCATCGCGGCTTTCTGGAGCGGGACCGAGCCAGTGTCGTGCTCTGGCGCAGGAGATACGATCGGCTGCAGGTGGACGCGCCTCCCCAGGCGGAATCCCTGGCCCTGATCAGAAGAATCCGGAAGGAACTGGCACCATGAGCTCAAGCCTTGACCTGTCATCGGCCCGCTGGGTCAAGTCCTCCCACAGCACCGACGGAGGCCAGTGCGTCGAGGTGGCCCCCGGACACCTCGACGTCATGCCGGTCCGCGACTCCAAGGACCCCAACGGCCCCGCCCTCCTGTTCCCCGCCGACGCCTGGCAGTCCTTCGTCACCGCCATCCGTGCAGGCGAGTTCGGGACCAACTGAGCAAAGGGCGGCACAGGAAGTCGGACCCGCCGACTTCCTGTGCCACCAGGCGGGCCGATCCTCGACTCGCCGGGGAAGGGGATGCGGGGCGGGCCCGGGAGCGAACGGCCGGGACGGGCCTGTTCCGCAGTCCCGCAGGCCGAGGGTCAAGCCGTGTCCGGGTCGATGCCGACGGCGCCGACCGAACGGAGTGCTCGCCCGAGCTCTCCGGTGAGGGTGCGGGGGTGTCTCCGCCACCACCACAGGTCGGCGTCGGGCAGCCTGTGGAACCGGTCGAGTGCTTGGCCGCCGTCGTCGAAGGTCGCGGCCTTGTACCGGTCGTCCACGGCCTTGATCCGCGGCGTCCAGAGCTGCACGACGTGTTCGTCCAGCAGGAGCCACGCCTCGTGGAGCCAGTTCCGGCTGTAGAGGTCGTTGGTGTACTCGTCGATGTCCTCGTCATAGCCGCGCTCGACGGAACTCACCAGGTCCGCCCACGCGTTCGCCCTATCGGCGACCGTGAACGCCGTCCGCCAGCCGCGCCGGCGCAGCAGCTCGCCTACCTCGGATTCAGTGGCCATGATCGTGAGGCTCTCATGCCGGATCCGTCCGGGCTACCGACATGTGCCCCACCCCGAGGCTGACGATCGGCGGCCGTCACGACCGTTCCACGATCCGCGCCGCCACCGGGTCGGCGGCGTCAGGCCAGGAAGCGCTCGATGGCCTCGCGGGCACGGGCATTCGACGCCGCAGCGTCAGCCAGGGACTGGGCCAGGGCACCGATCCACTCGTCCAGGCCGACTTGGCGCCGCGAGAGCACGATGCCCCGCACCTCGTGGCAGATCTCGCCGGCCACCCGGCCCCGGTCCATCCGGAGCGAGAGCCGCTGCTCCCCGAGCGCGACGTCCAGCTCGGTGACCGAACCCTCGCGCCCGGCCACCCGTTCCGTGACGGAACGCCTGCGCTTGACCCGCACGGCGCCGGGCGGCAGCGAGTCCGCCAGGTTCGCCGACAGCACTGTGGCGTAGAGGTTCAGGTCCGTGCTGTCCTGGCGCAGCGCCGCGGCCAGCAGTTCCACTTCCATCTCAGGCATCGAGGCTCAGCACCATGGTCGGTCGGTCGATGACGTGGTCGTCGCGAAGCGGGCGCACCGCCGTCCCGATGGCGAAGAACTCGGTGGTGTGCGACCCCCAGGTGTGCGAGTGCTGCCGCAGCTGGACCGCCACGATCCCCTCGGCGTCCAGGGCCTTCCCCTCCGCCTGCATGCGGCTCATCGCCAGCTCGCGTGCGTCGTAGAGCGCCTGGGTGAACGGCTCGATCTCGACGTTGCGGCCCGTGGTGCTCAGCGCCTGGCCGAGGCGCTGGTGCGCCACGTGGTAGACGCACGACCCCATGACCATGTCCAGGGGTGCGTATCCGGCGCGGATCAGTGTCCAGAAATCCTGGCCGGAGAGGTCCGAGGTGAACGGCTTGCCCTTGTTGTTGAGCCAGGTCCCGCCCGCTCCCGGGTCCGCACCGTCCGCCTTCACCGCCGTGCCGACCGCGATGAACTCGGCGATGTCCGAGCCGAACTCCTTGAACTCGATGTCCAGCCGCACCCCCACGATCCCGTCCGCCCCCAGAGCGCTCGCCTCCGCCTCCATCCGGCTCATCGCCAGCTCGCGCGCGTGGTACATGGCCTGTGACAGCTTGGTCAGCTCCTGGTTCTTCGTCCACCGGCCGAGCTGGATGCCGACGTGGTAGACCGAGGAACCGAGGACCAGGCCGAGCGGGCGGAAGCCGGCCTCGCGCACCAGCAGGAACTCGTTCACCGTCAGGTCCGACGTGAAGAGCGAGCCCTTCTCCCCCGGCTGAAGCTGCGCAAGCCGCCGCATCGCGTCCTCGGGCACGCCCTCCGCAGCCGGCTGCGCGGGATCCCCGGACGGTTCCTGCCCCGTTCGTTCGGTCATGTCAGTGCTCGCGCTCCAGTCTCATGATGGTCAGTGGCCTGGGCCCGGCGGGCCGCCCGGAGCGGCCGAACCGGGCGATGGAGGTGCCGACGAGGACCGCCTCCGCGGTGAAGTCGCCTGAGTACCCGAACGAGGGGCACTCGCTCTCGCTCACCGTCAACTCCACGTCGTCCAGCACCACACCGTCGCCGCCGTGCCTCGCCGCATCGAGGGCCAGCTGGTTCCGGGCGTCGTGGCGGACGTGGTTGATCAGCTGGGTGTAGCCGTCGACCTCCTGGTTCCCGGCGGTCCAGCGGACCCGGCGGGAGGTGCGCCAGTCGTCGTGCCGAATCGCGATGGCGATGCCGAAGGCGAGCCCGGTGGGAACCCATCCGGTGTGTATGAGCTTGGCGAAGTCCTGGCCGCTCAGGTGCGAGGTGAAGGGCAGGCGCGGCCGGATCCGCGAGCGGGCCCGGACGGCGGTGCCCAACGCGGTGAACTCCAGACCCCCCGCCGGGAACTCCTCGACCCGCAGCTCGACCCCGACGATCCCGTCGCCGCCGAGCGCGCGGCACTCGGCGACCGCGCGGGACAGCGCCAGCCTGCGCGCCGCGTACATCGTCCTCACCAACAACGAGTAGGACGACGCCCACGCCGAGGACGGCACCTTCGCACCGTCGGTGACCGACCACGCGCCGGGGCAGCCCCAGAGGCCGGTGTACCCGATGTTGAAGACGGCCGTGCCGAGTACCTGCCCGACCGGATCGAACCCGGCACCCTTGATCGCCGCGAACTCCTCGGACGACAGCGCCGAGTCCCAGGTGTTGCCGGCCCGGGGCTCTGACGTCGCGTCGGCAGTGGATCCCGGCGGGCCGGCGTCTCGTCGGTGTGTCATCGGCTCCTGTGCCATCGACCTCTCGGCTCACCGCGCGGATCGCGGCGCCATTCGGCAGCTTATGTCATCGGAGTGATCGCCGACATGGCGATCACGCTCTCCAACGGATCTTCCCGGCCGGGCTGTTGGGCGGGTGCGCCGTCCGAAGGCGCCGAATCCCCCGACCTGCCCGACATTCGCTGGTGGGACAGGGTGCGACGGAGCTGCGGGCCGTCCGGGCGCGGGCGGGCGGCGGTCACTCCGGAATTCCCTGGACCCTGCGGATGAGGACCGCGAACCGGTGGAAGCCGCCCTGGACGAGGACCTCGTCCCGGTAGCCGCCGGCCTCGAAATGAATGTCGTCCGGGCTGGGGCAGAGGAAGCCGAAGAGCCAGATGTGGGCTTCCTTGTCGCGTTCCTCGATGGTGCTCCAGTCACTTCCGCAGGCCGTGGCCAACGCACCCACGCAGGCGGCGATGGCGCGGTACTCGCTGCCGCCCCACTCCTTGACCATCCACTGCCGGAAGTTCGCCTTGGCCTGCTCGATGTCGCGGCTCGTTCCGTTTCCCCGGAGAACCCTGTTGACGATCAAGGCCTGTGGTTCGGGTTTCTTCGCCATGGCGTCATGATTTCGGCCCTCCGCACTCAGGGCAATGGGCCCGGCGCTGCGGTCGCCGGACCGTGCCGCGGTCATCGGACCGTGCCGCGGTCGTCGGACCGTGCCGCGGTCGTCGGACCGGACGGTGGTCGTCGGACCGGGCGGTCACCCACGGAGGGCGGCCGGGCTCGCCGCTCTCCGTGGCACTACGCTCTGCTGATCAAGAACCGAGAGTGGGGGCCGAGCAGGGTGACAGGTGACCGAGTGAGGCGCGGCCGGGTACGCCGGGGCTGGGTGGTCGGTGGGGCGGCGGTCGTGGTCGTGGCCACTGCCGCGGTGGTCGGCACCTTCGTGGTCGGTGCGCGGGAGCCCGCGTTGAGGCAGACGCTCTGCGGGCTGCCGCGGGCGGACGGGACCGCGCTCGGCGCCATGCTGCCCGCGGGGCGGCCGGGGGTCGAGGAGCGCAATGTCTCGCCGGACGGTGCCATGGGGGGCCACCCACAGCTCTCCTGTGTGATCTCGGTGGGCGGTCACGCGATGGTCCGTGTCCTGATGTCCGGCCAGGACCCGGACCGGCCGAGCGGAACCGACGCCACCGCCCCCTCCGTCGGGGGCCTGGTCGAGCAGGGTGTGGTGGCCAGCCTGGGCAGTGCCTCGGTGGCGGGCTTCTGCCCCGGCACCCGCGACCTGGCGACGGTGGTCTCCGTCCGGTCCGACCCCAGCATCTGGCCGAAGGCCTCCACCGACCAGGACAACCACATACGCGCACTGGCATCGCTCGCGCAGAGCGTCCTCGCCGAGCAGCAGCACACCGTCTGCCAGTGACGGGAGCAGGGACCCGGGCCGGCCGGTCCGGGACACGCTGAACTCGACGGGAGCCGGCGGAGCGGGGACCGGGCAGGGGCGGGACCGGACCATCAGCCGATGCGGCGGCGCCGGCCGTAGGCGTAAGCGAGGGCCAGCACGATCGGGCCCCACAGCATCACCGGGTCGATGCACACATGGGCCAGCGCCCTCCACCACCCGTTGCTGTAGGGCACCTCGTGGAAGCCGAGCACACCAAACCAGGCGAGCGGCATGGGGTCCCAGAGTGCGACCAGGCCCAGGCCGCCCACGGTGGCCGGGACGACCGCGGCAGCCGGCCGGATCCGCCTGCCGCCGACCAACGGCAGCCAGGCCGGGACGGTCTCACCCCACCCGCTGGCCAGGCCGGTGCAGAGCAGGGCCAGCGCCTCGGTGAACAGGCTCAGCCCGAAGACGTAGTACGCGCCCCACCATGGGAGGGGCGGCGCCGACGGATCGACCGTCCCCATCTCGAAGTCGAAGGCGAACGGCAACCGCCACTGGCGGTGCGGCAGGACCACGCACGGAAGGAGCTTCGCGAGCCGGAGCGCCCACGACTGGACCGGCCGCTCGGTTTCGCCCGAAGAGAGGTTGATCGGCATGACTCCCCTGTCGCCGGGCCCGGCCGATGCCGCGCCAGCCGGCCGCACGATCCACCTCCCCCGCCGGAGCTACCTCTCAACACTCTGGGTGGCGGGCAGCGGGGGAAGCCCGGCCGGGCGGACGGTCAGGCCGCCGGATATGACCGGGGCGAACGGGGCCGGGGCCATACAGGTGCCGACCTTGCCCTCGGCCGGCCCGCCGGCGGGGTCGGTGTCCAGGTTCGCCACACCCCAGGAGAATCCGACGCGGTCGGGGTGCCGGGGCGAGGTGCCGTCGAGGACGCTGAAGCCTCGGCGCTGACCGACCGTGTCGGCCACCTCGGGGTCGGCCCGGGTGATGACGGCGGTGAACGAGGCCGTCCGATCCCCCGTCACCAGGCAGTCCACGGCGGCCTCCGAGGTCACGGTGTGGTTCAGCGCCGCGACGTGGTGGGAGATCCGCACGGTGCCGCGCGCGTCCGTCGGCAGGCCCTGCGGCAACCCCGGCAGCGGCCGGGTGAACGGCGCGGCCTCGACGTCGAAGGTGAAGCGGATGTCGTCGTCGGGCGAATAGGCGTAGGCGATCCGCACCGACCCGCTCACCGCCGCCTTCGCCGTCTTCGCCGCCGCGCCGGACGGCCTGGGGGCGGGCGCGGTACCGGCGGCGGAGGCGGAGGCCCCTGCGCCGCCTCCCACGGCGACCAGCAGAGCAGTGGCGGCGAGCGCCCCGAAGGCCTTCGCACGGGCGGTGGTGAGAGTGACGGACATGGCGAACTTCCTTGTCTGCTGGGCCCGCCGGCCGGCGGCCGGGGCGTCTTCCTGGTGACGGGTCCAGCCTCCCGCCCGGCCCGCCGCCCGGTCCATGTGCCGTCCGGCAGGTCTTCGGCGCCCTCCTCCGCCCCGACCCCTGCCATTCGGCAGGGGTCGGCCCGCGGCCCACGTGTCCTGTCGGCACACCCGCGAAAACGACCGGGAACTTTTGTTACCAATACCAGCCTTCGTTAACTATAGTTGTCGCATGACAGTGCCTGAGATCACCCCCGACGAGCAGATCGAGCTCGACAAGGCCCTCCTCGACGCCCTCAATCCCCTCGCGTCGGCGATCCGGTCCCGGCTGACCGGCCTCCCCGAGAGCCGCATGTGGGAGGCGGACCCGGCCGAGGTGGCCCTGACCGTCCTCGCCACCTGGAAGGTGGTGGACGCCGAGGTCAAACGACTGGCGGCGATCGCCGCGGGAACCGCCGGCTCGTACGGCGCGAGCTACGAGCAGCTGGGGGCGGCCTGGGGCATCACCCGGCAGGGCGCCCGCAAGAAGTGGCCCGACGCCGTCGGCCGCCCCTCGGCCGCGACGTCAACCACCCTGGGACTGTTCGGCGGTGAGGCCGAACTGACGCAGGAGCCGTCGTCCGGCGACTGGACGTGGACGGGCCGGGGCGCCGACGGATCGCAGGGCACGGCCGGCGACGACACCTGGTACGGGACGAAGGAGGAGGCCGCCGCCTACGCGGGCGCCTTCCTGCGGGAGCACGCCGCAGGAAGGCCCTGGCTGCTCTGAACTGGAGGGGTTCACCGGGTCGCCGTCCGCCATACGGAATATCGGCACTCTGCCGGCGCGATGCCGGCCGAGACGTGCAAGCTTGGGCGCATGAGTGAGCTTCTCGCATCATCTGATGACGGCCACCCCATCACCGCTCTCGACGACGGATCCGGGCCGAACCTGCTAGTGGTTCACCCGGGCGGCGGAGATGTGACGACCTGGGACGGCGTCACCCGCCACCTCGCCGAGGACTTCCGTGTCGTCAGGATCCGCCGACGGATCTACGGTCCCGAAGCAGACATCGCACTACCTCATTCGATGGCTCTCGAGGCAGCCGACATCGTCGCCGTCGCGGAGCTCCTGGAGTCCCCTGTGCTTCTCGTGGGGCATTCCTCGGGAGCCGTCGCCGCACTGGAAGCCGCATTGCTGGACCCGTCGGCGTTCGCCGGACTGTGGCTCTACGAACCTCCGATGCCCACCAAGGAGTTGGTCGCAGGGACGGCGGGAGCGCGTGCCCGTGCCGCTCTCGACACGGGCGATCCGGTCGAGGCGATGCGGATCCACATGAGGGAGATCGTCCGCATGCCGGCGAACGTGGTCGATGCCATGTTCGCCGACCAACACCTGCGAGCGGCGTGCTGCGCGTACGCGGCGGCACAGATCGCGGACAACGAGGCGATCGACGCGCTTGGTGTCGATGTCGATCGCTTCACGACGCTGGAAACACCGACGACCTTGATCCAGGGCGATCTCAGCCCGTCCCACCTGCGCGAACGCCTGGCCGACCTGGTGGCAGCCCTGCCGAATGCGCGGATCGCCACGCTCACCGGCCAGGGACACATCGCCCACCTGACCGCTCCTGACACCCTGGCCGACTCCATCCGGGACACGGCGCGACGGATTCTGCACTCCTGACTGCCGCCGTAACCGCACGGGTTCGCCAGGTTGGTCAGGCTGCGGGTGCCGGCGTCCGGGTGGCGGGCGTTGGCGTTGCGCCGGCGCAGGCAGGCGTGGAGTGCGCGGGTCTGGACCGTGTGGTTCGGGTGGTCGGAGTCGGCGAGGTCCAGGCAGGCCCCGGCACAGGGAAGCGGCAGGCCGGACGGCGGCCCGGCGGGTGGCGGCGGGTCCGCCGGTGCGCACGGCCGGGCCGCCGTCCGGGGGCCCCTCGGACGGCCCGACATGAGTGTCGATCAGAAGCGTTCAGGAATCCGCGAGTCGGAGGATCCCCTCCTGGAGGAGCCGGCGCAGCAACGCGTCGGCGTTCTTCTCCGAGAGGGACCGCAGGTCCTGCGCGCGCACCGGCTTGCCGCCGAGCAGGACGCGCACGTCCTCGGCGACGGCGGCGGGCAGCCTGATGTCCTTGTGGTCGACCGAGACGACGTAGTGGTCACCGCTGAGGCGCGCCCTCACGACGATGCCCGGGGCCCTCCGCACCGGGGTGGCCCGGCCGGCGCCGGTGTCCGTTCCGCCCGGGGTGGCGGCGATCATCGACAGCAGACGCCCGGCGTGCGAGGAGCGGTACTCGTGACGCCAGAAGCGGCGTTCCTCCGCCCACGCGACCATCCACGCGTCGAGGGCCTGCCGCTGTTCGGCGGAGTGCTCGCGGACCGCCTTCCGAGAGCCCGCCTCATGGTGTGCGCGGATCTCGTACCCGCTGGCCTGCGGCTTTCTCACCGTGGCGATGACAGCAGGCCTTCCGCTTTCTCGTGCTGGCCCTCGGCGCCGTTCCGGCCGGTGCCGCGGGCGCCCTGTTCGCCCCCGCGATGAGCGGCCTGCTGCCCGAGTGCGTGCCGCCCGAGGAGCTCCAACCGGCCGATGCCCTCATGCTCGTCACCCGGCGCGTCCAGCAGGAGGTCCCCGCCGACTCCCTCTCCAGGATCAGCTCCTACGACTGGCTGGGGAGCATGGCGATGGCCCCCGCCGGCCTGGTGCCGGCCGGGCCGCTCACCGCCCTGCTGGGGATCGAGACGACGACGCTGCTGTGCGCGGCGGCGATCCTCCTGTCCTCGATCGCCTCGCTGCTCGTGCCCGAGACCTGGCGCCTGACGGCACCGCAGCGTTCGCTCCGAGCTGCGTGCCGGCCGCCGGCGAGGTCGGCAAGGCGAGGCCGGCCGGCCGGAAGGCCAGACGGGCCGCCAGGTCAACAGGGGCGGCAGGCCTCCAGGTCGCCAGGTCGCCAGGCCGGGAGCCGCCACGTCAGCAGGCGCAGGAGATGCCCGAGCGGGGCGCGGTGAGGTCGTCGACGGGCCGCTGCTCGGTGCCGTGGTCGGTGTCGTAGGCGAAGCCCTCGCGGGCCCAGTACTCGAAGCCGCCGAGCATCTCCTTGACCGCGTAGCCGAGCCGGGCGAAGGCGAGGGCGGCCCGGGTGGCGCCGTTGCAGCCGGGGCCCCAGCAGTAGGTGACCACGGTCGTGCCGGGGGTGATCAGCCGCGGCGCGAGTTCGGCGATCCGCGCGGTGGGGATGTGCACGGCCCCGGGGATGCGGCCCTGCGACCAGGCGGTGTCGCTGCGGGAGTCGACCACCACCACGCCGGGGACGCCCGCGGCCAGGTCGGCGTGTACGTCGGAGACGTCGGCCTCGAAGGACAGCCGGGCGAGGTAGTGGGCGGCGGCGACGACGGGGTCGGCGGCGGGGACGCCGAGAACGGCGCTGGTGGTCCTCTGGCTGGTCATCGGGGTGCTCCTCGGCTCGGCGCGGGCGAAGTCCCACCGGGGCGAACCCGCCCCGGGGCCCGCCCTGTTCGGCGGTGGTTCGATCCTCGCCGGTCCGGACCCGACCCCGCGAGCGGCGCGATCGCCCACAACCGTCAAGATCCCGCCAGCCCGACGGCGGCCGGCCGGGCCCGCAGCCCCCGCAACTCGTGACGGGCGAGGGCGGGGAGCGCGGCGGCGTCGTCCAGCAGCGGGGCGAGCAGCGCGACGGCGGCCTGCGGGTCGTGCGCGCAGAGGTGGCAGTCGGCGATCCGGATGGTGAAGAGCACGCGAGTGGTGGGGAGTTGACCGGGGCCCAGGAGCCGGAGCGCGGTCTCGGCGGCGTCGACGGCCCGCAGCGCGAGCCGGGGGTCGTCGACGGCCGCGGCGGCGTCGCGCAGGGCGGCGGCGGCGCCGGACTCCACCCGCAGCCGCATCGAGGCGATGGTGAGCCAGGGCGCGTCGGCCTCGTCGGGCTCGCCGATGTGGTCGAGGTGGAGCCGGGCGCGGGCGATGTGCCGGACGGTCGCGCGGACGTCGCCGGCCAGGGCGTGTGCGCGGGCCTGGCCGACCTGGGACATCGCCCCGGCCCAGTGCCGGCCGGGTGCGGCGCGGGCGATCTCGCGGGCGTAGCCGAGGGCGGCGGCCGGGTCGCCGTCGAGACGGGCCAGGGTGCTCATGTCGCTGAGTGCGGCGACCTGGGTGGCCGGGTCGTCGGCCAGTTCGGACCAGCCGAGCGCCCGGTCGAAGCAGGCCATCGCGGTGGCGTTGCGGCCGCGTTGCATCCGCAGGGCGCCGGCGGCGTGCGCGTACTCGGCGGCGAGCCGGGCGAGCGGCCGGCGGGCGAGGGCGGAGGAGGAGGTGCGGGCGAGCCGGCCGAGGACGGCGCGCAGGGTCTCCTCCACGACGGCGGTGCCGTCCCGTGCGTGCTCACCGGCCCGGAGGCGGGCGGCGAGCAGGCCGGTGAGGGCGTGGGCGGTGTCGGCGTCCAGCGGGGGCGCGGTGTCGGGGTCGGCGGCGCAGAACGCGGCGTGCAGGGCGGCGAGGTCGTCGGGCGCGGGGACGGCGCACCCGGCGGCGCCGTGCAGCGGGCAGAGCAGCCCGTAGTCGGGGAGGCGGCGGGGCGGTTCGCCCCCGGCGAGCGGGGAGGCGACGGCCCGGGGGGCGTCGGCGGGCCCCGGCAGCGGCGGCCGCGCCCAGCCGGCCGGTCCGGCCGGGACGACCGGGACGACCGGGGCCTCCGGCGGTCCGTCCTCGGCCCGGCGGCAGGCGGCTCGCAGTTCCCCGCCGGCCGCGAGCAGGTCGTCCAGCCGGTCGGCGATCCGCGGGCTGGTCCGGCGGGTGCCGTGTTCGAGTTTGCTCACGGCGGTGTGGTCGTAGCCGATCTCGGCGCCGAGCTGCGCCTGGGTGAGCCCGGCGCGGCGGCGCCAGTGCCGCAGGCGCGCGCCGAAGGCCCGCCACAGTAAGTCTGCTGACGATGCGTCACCGACCGGTGCGTCGGCGTGGTTCCGGTGCACGGGGCCGCCCTCCCGAGTCCGATCCCGGTCCTTCCGATGAGGAGGACGGTACTGGACCGGGCCTGCCCCCGTACATGAGGCGGCCTCAATTGGTCTCGACCTCTTGGTCTCAACCTCTTCACAAAACCCGCAGCTTGACAGAACTTGCCAACCGCACGGACGGCCCGCCGGACCCGTTGACCGGGGCATGACGGCGTGTGAGGGTTCCGGCACCCGAACGCGGACGACCGCACGGCCGTCCCCCGATGCGGCCCGAGGTGAGCGCCGGTCAGGCGCGCCTTTCCGCGGTCGGGCACCCCCACGTTCGAGGAGCCTCGGAATGAAACGCAGATTGCTGACGGCGGGGACCACCCTGACCGTCCTGGCCGGCATGCTCACCGCCACCGCGGTCGGGCAGGCCGCCGCAGACCCGGGACCGGCCGTCACCGCGCCGCCGAGCGCGCTGGCCGCCGCCGTCAACGCCGCCGACCGGGCGGCCGCCGCGGGCCTGGACGCCCTGGCCAAGGGCCCCGGCGAGACGTACGAGCGCCAGTCCGTCACCCCCTGGCTCGGCGGCCTCTACTCGGTCGCGTACGAGCGCACCTACCGGGGCCTGCCGGTGGTCGGCGGCGACGCCGTCGTGATAGCCGACGGCCAGGGCAAGGTCCGCGGCCTGCAGTCCGCCGCCACCGGCCCGGTCGGCGGGGCGACCGCCCTGCTGCCGACCACCCCGCTGGTCAGCGCCGCCAACGCGGAGAGGACCGCCCGCACCAGGCTGGCCGCGGTCGACGGCGTGGACACGCGCCGCCTGGTGGTCAGGGTCCAGGACGGCACCGGGCGGCTCGCCTGGGAGACCGTGCTCACCGGGCGCACCTCCGCGGCCCCGAGCCGGCTGCACGTCTTCGTGGACGCCCGCACCGGCGAGGTGATCGACAGCTACGACGACGTCAAGGCCGGGACCGCCGACAGCAAGTGGAACGGCCCCGCCCCGGTCACCATCAGCACCACGGGCTCCGGCGGTTCGTACTCGCTGCGCGACCCCAGCCGGCCCGGGCTGAGCTGCGCGGACTACAGCAGCGGCCAGGTGTTCTCGAAATCGAGCGACTCCTGGGGCAACGGCAGCCCCACCAGCAAGGAGACCGGCTGCGCCGACGTGATGTTCGCGGCGCAGAAGGAGTGGGACATGCTCCGCGAGTGGCTGGGCCGCAACGGCCACAACGGCAACGGCGGCAGCTGGCCGGTCAAGGTGGGCCTGAACGACGTCAACGCCTACTGGGACGGCTCCTCCGTCTCGATCGGCCACAACAACGCCAACGAGTGGATCGCCGCGATCGACGTGGTCGGCCACGAGTTCGGCCACGGCCTGGACCAGTACACACCGGGCGGCGCCAACAACGAGAACGGCCTCGGTGAGGCCACCGGCGACATCTTCGGCGCGCTCACCGAGGCCTACGCCAACGAGCCGGCCCCGTACGACAACCCGGACTTCACCGTCGGCGAGATGATCAACCTGGTCGGCAGCGGGCCGATCCGGAACATGTACAACCCCTCCCTGGTGGGCAACAACCCGAACTGCTACTCCTCGTCGATCCCGAGCACCGAGGTGCACGCCGCGGCCGGCCCGCTGAACCACTGGTTCTACCTGCTCTCCGAGGGCTCCAACCCGGGCGGCGGCAAGCCCACCAGCCCGACCTGCAACAACTCCTCGGTCACCGGCGTCGGCATCAAGGACGCCGGCCGGATCTTCTACGGCGGCATGCTGCTCAAGACCAGCGGCATGACCTACAAGAAGTACCGGGTCGCCACCCTGACCGCCGCCAAGAACCTCGACCCGACCTGCACCTCCTTCGGCCGGACCAAGGCGGCCTGGGACGCGATCAGCGTGCCCGCCCAGAGCGGTGAGCCGACGTGCACGCCGTCCGGCACCAACGACTACTCGCTGGCCCTGAACCCGGCCGGCGGCTCCGTCCAGCCCGGCGCGTCCACCACCGCCACGGTCGGCACCACGGTCACCTCGGGCAGTGCGCAGACCGTCAACCTGGCCGTCTCCGGCGCCCCGGCGGGCGTCACCGCCTCGGTCAGCCCGTCGTCCGTGCAGGCCGGCTCCTCCGCGACACTGAACGTCTCGGCCTCCGCCTCCACCACCCCCGGCACCTACGTCCTCACGGTGACCGGCACCGGATCCGCCACACACACCGCGCAGTACACGCTGACGGTGGGCGGCGGCACCCCCGGCCCCACCACGCCCGACATCAGCGTCGCCAACGTGCAGGCGCACCTCGCCCAGCTGAACACCATCGCCTCGCAGAACGGCGGCAACCGCCGGGCCGGCACCACCGGGCACAGCCAGTCGCTCGCCTACATCAAGGGCAAGCTCCAGGCGGTCGGCTACACCGTCAGCGAGCAGACCTGCACCTCCTGCACCTACCAGTCCAACAACCTGATCGCCGACTGGCCCGGCGGCCCCGCCGACCAGGTCACCATGCTCGGCGCCCACCTGGACAGCGTCGGCGCCGGCCCGGGCATCAACGACAACGGCTCCGGCTCCGCCGTCCTGCTGGAGAACGCGCTCACCCTCGCCCAGCAGAACCCCGCCCTGACCCGGCACGTCCGGTTCGCCTGGTGGACCGGTGAGGAGCAGGGCCTGCAGGGCTCGCAGTACTACGTGAGCCGGCTGAGCTCCGGCCAGCGCAGCGCCGTCAAGGGCTACTACAACTTCGACATGGTCGGCTCGCCCAACGCCGGCTACTTCATCAACAACCTCGGCTCCACCGCCTCGGCGCCGATGAAGGCCTACTGGGACTCCCTGGGCGTCCAGCCCGAGGAGAACGTCGAGGGTCAGGGGCGCTCCGACGACTACTCCTTCCAGCAGGCCGGCATCCCCACCTCCGGCTACGCGGCCGGCGCCAGCGACACCAAGACCGCGGCGCAGGCGGCGAAGTGGGGCGGCACCGCGGGCCGGGCGTACGACTCCTGCTACCACTCGGCGTGCGACACCACCGGCAACATCAACGCCACCGCGCTGGACCGCAGCGCCGACGGCGTCGCGTACACCGTCTGGAAGACCTCGGTCGGCAGCGGCCCCGTCCCGGCCGACGACTTCTCGGTCGCGGTGAACCCGGCCACCGGCACCACCACTCCGGGCGGCTCGGCCGGCGCGACCGTCTCCACGGCCACCACGTCCGGCTCGGCCCAGACGGTGAACCTCTCCGTCTCGGGCGCCCCGGCCGGCGTCACGGCCACCGTCAGCCCGTCCTCGGTGCAGTCCGGCTCCTCCGCGACGCTCTCCGTCGCGGTCGGCTCGGGCACCGCGGCCGGCACCTACACCCTCACCGTGACCGGCACCGGCTCGGCCACCCACAGCACCACCTACTCGCTGGTGGTCGGCACCGACCCGGGCAACCCGGGCGGCACCTGGAAGCCGGGCACCACCTACAAGGCCGGTGACGTCGTCACCTGGAACGGCCTCGGCTACCGCTGCATCCAGGGCCACACCGCCCAGGTCGGCTGGGAGCCCGACATCGTCCCGGCCCTCTGGCAGCGGGTCTGAGCGGACGGATCCGCTGCGGCGGAACGGGATGGGCTGGGCCGCGGTTCGTCGAGGGGGACGAGCCGCGGCGCAGCCGCGTCCGCGCGCGGGCACCGGCCGCCCGCGGACGGGACGGCACGGGTGACCGCGCGTCAGCCCGGGTGGAAGACGATCCGGACGTTGGCGTCCACCGGGAGGATCAGCACATTGCCCTGATCCCACGTCCAGTCGCGTGGGATCAGGAACATCCGGTTGTTCGCCTGCGCCAGCAGCCGCAGCCCCCGGTAGCGGTAGCGGAACCGCTGCCCCGCGCCGGCGTCCGGCAGCGCCCGCTCGTCCACCCCGGGCCACTGGAGGTAGAGCCGCTCGGTGGTGTCGAGGACGACGGCCGGGCGCAGCGCCAGGTTGCCGGCCAGCCGCTCTGCGTCCCCCTCCCCCTTCTGGTGGGCGAAGCCGCCGGCGGCCCAGAACGAACAGAGCACGATGAGCGCCGTGCTGATGCCGAGCGCCGCCCGCTCGCCGGTGAGCGGGTAGGGGGCGCCGGTGGTGCGGACGGCGAGCAGCCGGGCCAGCACGACCAGCAGGAGCGCGCCGCCGAGCAGCAGCGGGGTGCCCATCGGTCCCGCGTCGATCATCTCGAACCCGGCCAGGAAGCCGAGCACCACCAGCGGGACGACCAGCACCGCGACGGCCCCGCAGGCCCGGCGGACGGCGCGCCGGCCGTCCGTGCCGGTCCGGACGGCGCGGGTCGCCAGGTGGTACGCGAGCGCGGCCAGCAGGGCGCCGCAGAGCAGCGCCCCGGCCGGGAGGTACAGCGCGGGCGAGCTGCGGAGCAGGAGGTCCTGGGTGCCGAAGCCGATCGTCGCGGCGTCCAGGCCGAAGTAGTGGTAGAGCGAGTCGGTGTAGGCGAAGCCGAAGAAGAACAGCAGCGCGGTGATGAGGGTGGTCGGCCCGACCCAGGACGCGATCAGGCCGAGCCAGCCGCTCCACGAGCGACCGGCGGGCTGCTCAGGCGGCTCGGGGGCAGGCGGCTCGGGCTGCTCAGGCGGCCCGGACTGCTCGGCCGTTGCGGCGGGCCCGGCGGTGGGGTCGGCGGCGGGCCCGGCGGCGGGCGGCTCCTCCTCCGCAGGGCTCAGGGCGTGCTCCCGCTGCCCGCCGACGCGTTGCCGGCACTGGTGCCCGCCGAGCTGCCCCCGTTCTCGTTGCCGCCGTTCTCACCGCCCCCGCCGTTCTGGCCCCCGTTCTCATTGCCTCCGCCGTTCTGGCCACCCCCGTTCTCGGTATCGTGCTGCACTGCCAGCCCGCCCGAGGCTTGAACCGACTGGCTCTTTCCGCCCGCGGTCAGGGTGAAGCAGACCTTGGACCCCGCGGAGGTGGGCTTCGGGCCGGGAAGGTTGACCGTGGCGCTTGCCGTGCCTCCTGTGAACTCCACGCTCGTCGATCCCGAGGACTTCGCGCCGCCGGCACAGTTGTTCACCTGGGTCACCTCGGCGGTGAAGGTGCTCGTCACCGAACTCGTGAGCGTCAGATTGGCCGTCGGCCAGATTCCCGTGGCGCTCGCCGACACGTTGCCCGCTCCGCTGAATCCGCCCTGGTTGCCGCCCGCCTGCGTCCGCTTGTCCTGGGGCTGCTGACCCGAGCCCTCCGCCGGGGGCGTGTCCGCCGGCTCGGCGGCGCCGGCCGCCGAGCTCGCCGTCCCGGACCCGGAGCCACCGCCTCCGCCGCAGGCGGCCAGTGCCGGCAGCAGCAGAGCGGCCGCCAGCCACCGGGCCGGTCTGCCGAGGCGAGGACGGGGCGTGTTGGGCTGAGTCCCGGGCATGCGTTTCTCCCGTCGGTGGGCGAGCATCGGTGAGGGGCCGGGGCGGCCTCGCCGAACGGTACCCGTTCGCACACGTCGTGGCTGTCCGCCGCCCGGGTGGCATTGCCCCGCCCCGCCCCTGTCTGGTCCCCCGCCCGGAGTAGTGGGCCGGCCTCGGGGCACGGCCTGACCGGTGACCATGCGTTGACGTACAGTCAGATGCTCGCAGCACCCGTCCGAGTGGTCGGTCCATTCGCCAGAGGAGACCCCCCGTGGCCACCGAAGCCCACCCCGTCCCCGTCCCCGTCCCCGTCCCGAGCCCGGCCCCGCACCCGGTGCCCGAGTTGGCACCCGAGGCCGTCGCGCAGTGGCGGGACGAGCAGGCCGACCTGGTCGAGCTGCTGGCTCGGGCGCACCGGCAGCTGGGCGGTGTCGCCGCGTTCCGGCTCAGACCGGAGCCGACCGTCGTGGTCACCGACCCGGAGGCCGTCCAGCACGTGCTCGGCCGCCACCCCGAGCGCTACGTGAAGCGCTCGCACCGGGCGCGGATGCTGGCCGGCGAGGGCGTCCTCTCCGCGACCGGCGACGCCTGGAGGCGCCAACGGCGCATGCTGCAGTCGCAGTTCACCGGCACGGGGATGCGCCGCTACGAGCAGCGGATCGCCGAGGCCGCCCGCCACGCCGCCGACCGCTGGGCCGGGTACGCCCGTACCGGGGAGCAGTTCGACGTGGGCGAGGAGATGCGGCACTTCGCGCTGGACACCATCTGGCGCGCCCTCACCGGCCGCCCGCTGGACGACCGGACCGACCGCGAACTCGCCGCCGTGGCCCGGGTGGTGGCCGCACTGCCGACGCTGCCCGCGGACGGCGGCGACGCCCGGGACGCGGTCGCCGAGGACCTGGCCCGGATCGACGCCGTCGCGCACGCCGCGATCGACGCCGCCCGCCGCGACCCGGACGGCGACGGCCTGCTGCGCGTGCTGCTGGACGCCGGCGAGGAGCGCCCCGAGTACACCGACACACTGATCCGGGACGAGCTGGTCACCCTGCTGGTGGCCGGCCACGAGACCACCGCCACCACGCTGACCTGGCTCTTCCTCCTCCTCGACCGCCACCCCGAGGCCCGCACCCGGGCGCTGGCGGCCGGCCCCGAGGGCTCGCCCGAGCGGCGGGAGGCGATCCAGGCGCTGGTCAGCGAGACGCTCCGGCTCTACCCGTCCGCCTGGATCCTCCCCCGGCACGCCACCGAGGCCGACACCCTGGCCGGCCACCGCATCGAGGCCGGCACCGACCTGCTGGTCTCCCCCTACCTCACCCACCGTGACCCGACGCTCTGGCCCGACCCCGAGCGCTTCGACCCCGCCCGCTTCACCACCCCCGGCGCCCGCCCGGCGCACCTCGGCGCCTACTACCCCTTCGGCCTCGGCGCCCGCGCCTGCCTGGGCACCCAGTTCGCCGTGCGCGAGACCACGGCCGTGCTGGAACTCCTCCTGCCGGCGTACACACCGCGCCTCCTGAGCGTCCCCGCCGGCGCCGCCTACAGCATCACCGTCCGCCCGGACGGGCCGACCCCTGCGGTGCTGACCTGAGCAGAGCCCCGGCCGTGCCCGGGTGGGCATCGGCCGGGGCGGCGTCACGGACCGGGGTCAGGGGAAGGCGACCACGGTGGACGGGGTGGTGGAGGTGCCCGACGTCGCGGCGCCGGTGCGCAGCGGCGCGGCCTGGGCGACGGCCCAACGGTCGGTGCCGGCCCTGTCCCGCCGGGTCCCGGGCGGCTCAGCGACCGGCGTCCCGGCCGCCCGGGGCCCGGTGGCGCAGGCCCTCCTGGGCGGCGACGTACTTGAGCATGAGCCGGGCGAACTCCAGGCGCTCCTGCTCGGTCCACCCGTCGGTGACCTGCTCGAAGGCGGCGCGCTGGTGCCGGCGGAAGCGCGCCATCAGCTCCCGGCCGGCGGGGCTGAGGTGGAGGACGGTGCGGCGGCCGTCCTGTTGGGAGGCGGCGCGGATCAGGTAGCCGGCGGTGATGGAGTCGGTCACCATGCGGCTGGCCACCGACGGGTCGACGCCGAGGTGCTCGGCCACCCCGCCGACGGTGACCTCACGAGCCTCGTTCTGCTCGGCCTCCAGGACGATGTTCAGCACCAGGGTGCGGCTGAGGTCCTTCTGGGAGATCGGGTTCTCGACCTCCAGGAGGGAGGAGCGCCGCAGCTTCCCGAACGCGGGGCCGACGGCGTCGAGCAGTTCGTCGGCCGTCTTCGGTTCGTGCTTCGTCATGCCCGCCATCGTATCCGGATGGATGACCCGTCGAAGACATGTGTTGACGTGAAATTGCATGCATGGCAGCATGCATATGTCTACAGCACTGAACGAACCGAGTGGAGCCCCCATGACCGTCCTCATCACCGGCGCCCGCGGCAAGGTCGGCCGGGCCGTCCTCGACCGCCTGCACGCCGCCGGCCACACCGTCCGCGCCGCCAGCGCCAACCCCGCCGACCTGACCGTCCCGGCCGGCGTCGAGGTCGCCGAACTCGCCCTCGACCGGCCCGACACCTTCGCCTCCGCCCTGCGCGGCGTCCGCCGGGTCTTCCTCTATCCGCAGCCCGCCGGCATCCATGAGCTGATCGAGGCCGCCGAGGCCGCCGGCGTCGAGCACGTCGTGTTGCTCTCCTCGTCCTCCGTCCTCGGCCCCGACGCCGAGAACGACCCGCTGGCGAGCCACAGCCTCGAAGTCGAGCGCGCCCTCGCCGGCTCCGGCCTCACCTGCACCTTCCTGCGCCCGGACGCCTTCGCCAGCAACTCCCTCGGCTGGGCCTGGTTCATCGGCAACGCGATGCCCGTCCAGCTCGCCTACCCCGACGCGCACATCGCACCCATCCACCCCGAGGACATCGCCGACATCGCCGTCGCCGCCCTGACCGGCGCCGCCCCCACCGGCGGCTCCCTGGCCGGCGACCCCCTCACCGGCCGCGCCGTCACCCTCACCGGCGCCGAGTCACTCACCTTCCGTGAGCAGCTCGCCGTCCTCGCCGACACCCTCGGCCGCGAGATCCCGGTCGAGCGGATCACCCGCGCCGAGGCGGAGCAGCAGATGGGCCGCCACATGCCCGCGCCGATGGTCTCCTCGCTGCTCGACCTCTGGCAGGCCGCCGACCACGGGCCCGCCGCCATCGCCGACACCACCGAGACCCTCCTCGGCCGCCCCGCCCGCACCTACCGCCAGTGGGCGCGCGAGAACGCCGCGGCCTTCACCGCCGCGCACTGAACCGACCCGCCCCGGCCCCGTCAGGAGCAAGCACATGAAGCCCATCGGCTACTGGCTCAACCGCACCGACCAGGCCCTCACCGGCCACATGAACGCCATGCTGGCCGAGTTCGGCCTCACCCGGCTCGCCTGGCAGGTCCTCAACGTCGTCGAGGACGACCCGCAGGCCACCGACGCCGACGTCCTCACCGTGCTCGCCGCCAACGCCGGCGCCGACGCCCTGACCGCCGCCGTCGAGCAGGTCCTCGCCGACGGCTGGGCGGCCCGCCCGGAACCGGCCCGGCTCGCCCTGACCGCCGACGGCCGCGCCCGCCTCACCGAGGTCGCCGCACGCGTCGACGCCTTCCGCACCCGCTCGACGGCCGGCATCTCCCCGGAGGAGTACCGCACCGCCGTCACCGTCCTGGAGCGGATGACCCACAACCTGGAGGCCGGGGCGCAGCGGTAGGCGGCCGGCGCTGCCTGCGGCAGGCCGGCGCAGCGGGGTGCGTCGGCGCTGCGCGGTTGTGCGGCGCTGTACGACGCTGCGGCTTCGGTACGGCGCTGTGGCCCTACGGTGCGTCCGCCGGGTCGGCGGCGCTCACCGGGACGTCGGGGTGGCGGAACCAGGAGCCCTGGACTGCCCACTGGACGAGCATCAGGACGGCGCCCAGCACCAGGGCACCGATGCCGATCACGGTCACGCCGCCGGTGTTCCCGATCAGCGGCAGATCGATCGAGGTCGCGCCGTAGTCAGGGTCCGCGTAGACGTCGAAGGCCCCGTAGCAGAAGAAGTAGAGCAGCATCACGCCGCCGAGGAACGGGAAGATCCCCTTGAGGACGAAGTCCTTGACGCTCCTGGTCAGGACCCGCCGGTAGTACCAGACGCAGGCGAACCCGGTCAGGCCGTAGTAGAAGGCGATGCCGAGCCCCACCGAGGCGATGGAGTCGGCCAGCACGTTGCCGCTGATCGCGGTCAGCAGGACGTAGAAGGCGATCGACGCCAGGCCCATGCCCACGGTCGACCAGGTCGGGGTGAGGTGGCGGGGGTGCACGCGGCCGAACTGCTCCGGGATGGCCTTGTGCGTGGCCATCGAGAACGTGGTGCGGGCCGTGGGCAGGATGGTGGTCTGGGTTGAGGCGGCGGCGGAGGTCAGCACCATGAAGATCAGCAGCTTGCTGAGGAACCCGCCGAACCCCGCCGTCCCGAAGACCGCATCACCGAGGCCGGACAGCACGTCGCCGGAGTTTTCCTCGTTGCCCAGCCCGATGCCCTCCGTGCCGACGCCGGCGAACGCCAGCGCCGAGGTGGACACCAGGGTGTAGATGAGCAGGAGCAACACCGTGGAGATGACCGCCGCACGCCCGGGCGTGCGCTTCGCGTCGGCGGTCTCCTCGTTCACCGAGACGGCCGTGTCCCAGCCCCAGTAGATGAACACCGCGGCGAGCATGCCGGCGGTGAAGGCACCGGTCGAGGCCACGTTGAACGGGTTGAACCAGGAGGCGCTGACATGGGTCGCCGTGGCGGGCGCACTACTGCCGTAGGACTTGACCAGGGCGGTGATCGACAGCACGACCAGCATCACCACCTCCACGGAGAGCAGCCAGCGCTGCAGGGCCGCGGAGAGCTCGATGCCCACGTAGCAGATCGCCGTCATCACGATGATCCAGACGACGCCCGCGATCGAGGTCCACAGGGTGCTGTCGGCCAGCGAGTCGAGGCCGACCAACCGGAACCCGTAGACGCCGGCGATCTGGGCCAGGTTGGCCATGACGATGATGTCGGCGATGACGATGCCCCAGCCGCCCATCCACCCGGTCCGCGGCCCGAAGGCCCGGGCGGCCCAGGTGAAGGTGGTGCCGCAGTCCGGGTCGGAGGCGTTGAGCTCCTTGTAGGCGTAGGCGATCAGCAGCATCGGGACGAACGCCAGGATGGTGATGATCGGGGCCTGGAGCCCCACGCCGACCACGATGATGCCGAGCGTCGCGGCAAGGCTGTAGGCGGGGGCTGTCGAGGCCAGGCCGATGGCCACCGAGGAGACGAGACCGAGCGCACCGGTCTTGAGCCCCTTCTCGCCCGCGCCCGAGCCGGTCGCACCAGGCGCGACCGGCGGGGCCGGGCTGTTGGAGGAGTGCGCCACCGATCCCACCTCCTCCCCCTGACGCAACCCGGGGAGCCGGATGCAGTCATGGGGCCGAGACGATTCCCGATGCAACCGACGATACTGCCGGCGACGCCCACGGGCTCGCCCAGCACACTGCGCGAGCCGGCGCGGCAACCCGTAGTCGCACCGCCCGGCCCCGGACGGTGACGGCCTGCGGCCGCCCCACGCCGACGGTTCGGCGGCCCCGGAGCCGATCGCGGCCGTCCACCGGACCGGCTGCCGGCTGCGCGGGCCCGGTTGGCGAGCCCGCCCCACGCCGCCCCGCAGTACGCGGCGCGCCGTTCCGGATCCGGTCGCCGGGGCCGCCGATACTCCGAGTCACACGAACGAAAGGATCCCCATGGAGTTCCTGGTCGACATGGTGACCACCGTCCCCGACGGCACATCGGAGGAGGCGGTGACGGACATCCGGGCCCGGGAGGCCGCCAGGGCAGGCGAACTGGCCGACCAGGGCAGTCTGTTGCGGCTCTGGCGGCCTCCCCTGGCACCCGGCGAGTGGCGCTCGTGGGGGCTGTTCAGCGCACCCGACGCGGAGCGGCTGGAGCAGGTACTCGCGTCGATGCCGCTGCGGGTGTGGCGGCACGACACCGTCACCCCGTTGGCGCCGCACCCGAGCGACCCCCGGCGCGAGATGGACCCGATGAGCGACGAAGCCGTCCTGCGCGAGGTACTGGACGCCTGGAAAGCCGCCGTCGACGCGCACGAGCCCGAGCAGGTCGCGGCCTGTTTCAGCGAGGACGCGATCTTCCAGGGCCTGCACCCGTACAGCGTCGGACGGCCGGGCATCGCCGAGTACTACGACTCCCAGCCCCTCGGGATGACGGCCGCCTACCGCATCCTGGAAACCCGCCGGCTAGCCCCCGACCTCCTCCTCGGGTACCTGAGCGTCGACTTCGCCTTCACCGACCGCCCCACTCTCACCGTCCATCTCAGCACCCTGCTACGCCGCTCCATCGACGGCTGGTCCATCGCCCACTACCAGGTGTCGCACATTCCGTGACCGCCGCCGTCACAATCCATCGCCGCGATCCGTCGGACCGGTGACAGCAACGTGAAACCCGAGAGGAACACGGCGATGGAAACCCGTTCGATCACCACCGAGATCCCGATGCGCCCGCGGCAGGAGCAGGACCCCGTCCAGCTCGTGCCCGAGCTGGCCGAGGTCTCGGCGGCCCTGTTCAAGGCCACCGGCAACGGCTCGGTGCCGCGCACCACGATCAGCCTGGTCCAGCTGCGGGCCGGCCAGATCGCCGGCAACACCTACCTGACCGTCCTGCACACCGGTTTCCTCCGCAAGGCCGGGGAGACGGAGGAGCGGATCACCTCGGTGTCGTCCTGGCAGGAATCGCCGTACTTCACCGGCCCCGAGCGCGCAGCCCTGGCCCTGGTGGAGGCCGTCCTCCAGCCGTCGGCACACGGTGAGCGGGTGTCCGACGAGCTGTATGCGCAGGTCGCCGAGCACTACGACCCGACGGCGCTGACCACCCTGACCGTCGCCATCGGCCAGGTCAACTTCTTCACCGCCATCGCCCTCATCGCCAAGCCGGTCCCCGGCCGGTCGTTCACCGACCCCTGGGCGTGACGCACACCGCGAACCCCGCCGGCCCGCCGAGCAACCTGCTCGGCGGGCCGGCCGGCCACGTCTGTCGCCGGCCGGCGGCGGTCACGGCACCTCCCACCGCTCACGCCGAAGACCCCTCCCAAAAGCTGTGATCCGGAGCACGGTTGAGGTTGACCCTGGGTCAGGGTGAAAGCTCGTCGCAACGCCCGACGCCGAGTCGGGCACCACAGATGCGAAGGAGCACCATGTCCATCACCTCTTCCGGCCACGGCCAGGATCGTCCGGAGCTGCGGCAGGCGATCGAGGAGATCGTCGCGTCCGGCTTCGTCGGGGTACAGCTGCGGGTGAACGACGAGCGGGGCGAGTGGGTCGGCAGCGCCGGGGCGCGCGAGCTGGGCGGGAGCGCCGAGCCGCTGACCGACGGTCACTTCCGCACCGGCAGCACCACCAAGAACTTCATCGCGACCTCGGTGCTCATGCTGGTGGCCGAGGGCAGGATCGGCCTGGACACCCCGGCCGACGACTACCTGCCCGGGTTCGGGCTCGACCGTCGGATCACCGTGCGGATGCTGCTGCAGCACACCAGCGGGATCTTCAACCACACCGGCGAGCTCCACGAGGACGGGACGTTCGCGCCGGGGGTTCCCTGGCGGGGCGAGGAGTGGGTGGGCAACAGGTTCAAGACCTACCTGCCCGAGGAGCTGGTACGGCTGTCGCTGTCCAAGCCGGCGCGGTTCGCGCCGGGGGCGGGCTGGAGCTACGCCAACACCAACTACGTGCTGGCCCGACTGGTGATCGAGAAGGTCACCGGCCGCTCGTTCGCCGAGGAGCTGCAGCGGCTGGTCCTCGGACCGCTGGGGATGACCGGCACCGTGGCACCGGGCACCTCGCCGGAGGTCCCCGAGCCGCACCACCGCAGCTACTACCTCTACGAGGACGCCGGGCAGGAGAGGACGATCGACGTCACCCGCCACAACCCCTCCTGGGTCGGGGGCGGTGGTGACATGATCTCCACCACCAAGGACCTGCACACGTACTTCTCCGCGCTGATGGGCGGCAGGCTCCTGCCGGCCGAGCTGCTGGCCGAGATGCGCACGCCGGAGGCGACGATCGGCTACGGCCTGGGCGTGTTCGCGCAGGACACGGGCCCCGGCGGCACCGTCTTCCACCATAACGGTGCCACCATCGGCTCGGCATCGCTGATGTACGGCACACCCGACGGCAGCACGACCCTCACGGCCGGGCTGAACTACGTGGACGACGCCGACGTGTCCATAGCGGCAGCGTTCCAGAACGCCCAACGGCGGCTCGTCACCGAGGTGTTCTGCGGCGGGCAGGCCGGGACGGGCCGGTAGCGCCTCCTCAGCCCCGACCCGACAGATCACCACTGCCTGACGGGTTGCCCTGCGTGCCCCTCCCCGCTTTAATAAACGAACAGGCATTTATTAATCGGAGGCGTGGACGGTGGCAGGGCGCCCAAGAGGTATCGATGACGCGGCGATCTTGCGGGCGGCGGTGGACGTGATGGGCCGCACGGGCCCGGCAAAGCTGACACTGGCCCTGCTGGCACGGGAGGTCGGATTGGTGCCCGGCACGTTGGTGCAGCGGTTCGGGTCCAAGCGTGGTCTGCTGCTGGCGCTGGCCGAGCACACGGCGAACGATGCCAACGCGCTGTACGAGGGTGTTCGCGCCGAACACGACTCCCCGCTGGCGGCGCTCGCGGCACTGGTCATCGAAACCTGGGCGGCGGCCACCAGCCCCGAGGCGTTCGCCAACCATCTCGCCTTCCTGTGCGCGGATCTGGATGACCCGCAGTTCCGTGACTGCGCCCTCGCGTCCCAGCGGGCGCAGTCCCACTGGATCGGCGAGCTGCTGGATCACGCCAAGGACGCGCGCGAACTGCGGCCGGACACGGACACCACCACCCTGGCCGCAACGGTGCACGCCACGACGACGGGCGCCGCCGTGCTCTGGGCGGTCGACCGGCAAGGCACCCTCGCCGAACGGCAGCGTGCCGCCCTGGACGCCGTTCTCTCCCCCCACCGCCTCACCCCATGACCTCCGTTTTCTCCTACTCGGCAAGGAGCCAGACCCTCATGACTGCCGCCACCACCCCCGAAGCCCCTGGGCGCGCCTTCCGTACCCTGGTCTACATCGGCACAAGCCTGGACGGGTTCATCGCCCGCCCGGATGGCGATATCGACTGGCTCAACGAGCGTGGCGCGCACGCCGGTGACATGGGGTACGACGCGTTCATGGCCGGCATCGACACACTGGTGATGGGCCGCAACACCTACGAGAAGATCCTCACCTTCGGTTTCTGGCCCTACGAAGGCAAGCGCGTGGCCGTCCTGAGCACCCGGCTGACAACGCAGGACGCGAACGTCACCGTCCACCGCAGCCTGGCCGCACTCCTGGAAAGCCTGACCACCGAGGGCGCGAAGAACGTGTACGTGGACGGCGGACAGATGGTCCAGACGTTCCTGCGTGAGGGCATCCTCGACGAACTCATCATCACCACCGCCCCGGTCCTTCTGGGCGCGGGCATTCCCCTGTTCGGCCACCTGGACCACGACATCGACCTCACCCACCGCGAGACCCGCGCGCTCGGCGCCGGCTTCGTGCAGACGACCTACGCCGTCGACCAACGGCCTACAACCGCAGACCAGGGCTGAGACCGGAGGCCCCGCAGGCAGCCGAGTGGCCCGCTCCGCGACTCCGCGACTGGCTCCAGCCACTCGTGGACCAGGTCGATGCATTCGTGGGATGAGACTTGTTCCGCCGCCGGAGCGGGTGGACAACAACTGAAGAACCTCACTGCACTGGAGGCAACGAACGGCAAGCGCGTCCCCGGCCTCCTCGGTGCGGAGCCGGATGGCAGCGGCGCTGGCCATCTGGCTCCGCACGTGATCGACCGGACAAGACCTGGCCGGTGGACTGAACACCCGTCATACACCGGACAGGAAGGGCCCCGGGGCCACACCGGCCCCGAACACAAGGCAAGCTGAGCAGATGATGAACGGAGTCACGATCGGGCAGGCGGCGGCGTTCACCGGCGTCACGGTGAAGACGGTGCGGCACTACCATCGGCTCGGCCTGGTCAAGGAGCCGGACCGCGACAGCTCCGGCTACCGGCGCTACGGATCGGACGAGCTGCTACGGCTGGTGCAGGTCCGGACGATGGCCGCCGCCGGCGTGCCGCTGGCCGAGATCGGGCCCCTCCTCGACGCCGAAGCCGAGCAGTTCACCGCCACCCTCGCCGACGTCGAACGGCGGCTGACCGAGCGGATCGCAGAACTGATCGCGCGCCGCGACATGCTGCACCGCCTCGCCGAGGGCGACCGGGCCCTGCTGCCCGACCGCGCCTGCGCGATCCTGGACCGGATGCCCGGCCTCGGCTTCGGCCCCGACTACGTGGCCGCGCAACGCGAGGCCCTGGTGCTCGCCCGGGCACTGGTGCCGGAGGGCTTCGACGGCTTCCTCACCCAACTCGAACACCGGCTCGACGACCCCGAGTCGATCGAGCTGACCAAGCGGGGCTGGGAGGCCGAGACCTGGGAACCGGACGACCCGAGGATCGAGGAACTCGCGACCGCCATGGCCGACCACTACCTCGCCAACCCCGCACTGCTGGGCGATCCCACCAGCCTGCGGGCCTGGAGCAGGGCCTCCGCTCAGTACAAGCTGATCAACAACCACCGCGAGGACCAGGCGCCGGTCTCGGCCCGCCTGACCGCCCTCACCGAGGCCAAACTCCGCTCCGCCGGCTTCCCCGTGCCCCATCGGTGACGGACGGCGTGAACCGGGCGGTCCCGGGCTCGTCACGCCACCGACCGTAGGGAGCGGAGGTCCTGCGCCGTGCCCCACTCATGCGTGGGGCACGGCGCCTCGCAGGATTCCAGGAATTCGAACCACACGACCCTGCCTGACTGCGCCGGGTGCCAGCCCCAGGCGTCGGCCAGTGCCTCGACCAGGATCAGCCCACGTCCGCTGGTCGCGTCCGGGTCCGCCGTACTCCGTTCGAGAGCCGGACCGGGATCCGCCACCTCGACCCGCAGCCGCTCGCTCACCCGGCGCACCTCGCTCGCACAGAGCTCCAACTCCTCCAGCAAGTCTGCGGACAGGGGCACATCCCAGGCCCGGACGATCTCCACCAAAGTTGTCTCGTCCCGCCAGGGGTCGGCGCCGCTTTGCGGCGGTCAGACCACCAGCCGCACCGCCGCCGTGGCGGCGTCCAGCACGGGAGTCACGGCCGCGGACTCGTCGGCGCGCACGATCACATGCCCGAGGCGGTCGTAGGCGCTGCGCGCCGGACGGACGGTGTCGCCCACCCGTGCGGTCACCCGCACCTGCGTCACCCCGGGGACGAGCGCCGCCTCCGCCTCACCCTGCACGGCCGTCAGCACACCCTCCCGGCCGGCCAGCAGGAACTGGATCCCCGCATGCCCCTCCCGGCTCGGCTCAAGCTGCGGCCGCAGGCCGACCGCGGCCCGCAGCTGCTGCTCCAGCAGGTCGACGCCGGTGGCCAGCCGGACCAGCTCGGGGATCATGCCGCCGGCCAGCCGCGGGTTGATCTCGATGATCGCCGGCCCCTCGGCCGTCAGCCGCACCTCGGTGTGGGTCGGGCCCTCCTCGATGCCGCAGGCGGCCAGCGCGGCGGCCACGGCCGCCGTGAGCGCCCCGGCCGAGGCCTCGGGCAGCGCGGCGGGGAAGAGGTGGCGGTGCTCCACGAAGTACGGCGAGCCGCCGACCTGCTTGGCGGTGATGCCCACGCACGAGGCCCGTCCACCGCTGCTGAACATCTCCACGCTGAACTCGGGGGCGTCCACGAACTCCTCGACCAGCACCGTCCGGGCCGTCGGCATCCCGCGGACGTTGGTGTGGATCGCCAGGATCAGCTCCGCGTGCGCCCGCACCTGCTCCGCCGAGGTGCACAGCAGTACGTTGTTGGAGGCCGAGTCGTCGGCCGGCTTCACCACGCAGGGCAGCCCCACGGCCGCCACGGCATCGTCCGCCTCGGCCGCGTCCCGGACGATCGCGTACCGGGGCTGGCGCACACCCGCCCGGTCCAGCGCCTCGCGCAGCAGCGCCTTGTTGCGGCAGGCCGTGACCGCCTGTGCCGGGTTGCCGGGCAACCCGAGCCAGTCGGCGATCTCCGCGACGGCCGGGACGTAGAAGTCGCTGGTCGTGGTGACACCGGCGATCTCCTCGCGGGCGAACCGCCCCTGGATCGCGTCCTGCAGCGCATGGAGCACGTTGGTGTCGCAGCGCAGGATCTCGCAGCCGGTCTCCTCCAAGCCCGCGTAGCGCTCGGGAGCGCCGGTCAGCAGCACCGGACGCAGGTCGAGCTCGGCGGCGGAGCGCAGCGCCATCATCCCGGTGCCGGTGGTGTTGGACTCGACGAACAGCAGGTAGCGGTCGCCGTCGACGGCGCTCTTGGCCATCGCCCGGGACCACGACCGCACCGGGGTCCCGTAGTCCACCGCAGTCGGCGCGGCCGCCGCCTCCAGCTCGCCCAGCCCCTTCTCGGCCCAGTACTCCGGGCTGTGCACCGTCTCGGCGTAGCGGTCGCCGCGGTCGGGGAAGATCCCGACGATCCGGGCTCCCGGCTGCGCCCGGGCGGCCACGTCACCGAGCACCCGGTACACCGATCCGGCCGTGTTGCCGGCGAAGATCTGCTGCTCCACGGCGAGTGCGGCGGCCGCCTCGAAGGCCTCGCGGTCGTTCAGCCAGTGCACCTCGTCGACCACCCGCCGGTCGAGGTTCTTGGGGTGCAGGCTGTTGCCAAGCCCGCTCTGCAGCCGCCTCGGCTCGTCCGGCTGGTCGAACAACACACTGCCCACGCAGTCCACACCCACCACCCACAGGTCCGGCTGGCCGCGCCGCAGGGCGCGGGCCGAGCCGCACAGCGAGCCGCCGGAGCCGACGGCGCCGACCAGCACGTCGACCCGGCCCAGGTCCTCGCGGAGTTCCTCGGCCAATTGCCGGTAGGCGCCCGGGTTGTCGGGGTTGCTGTACTGCTGCGGCCAGAAGGCGCCGGGGAGTTCGCGCATCAGCTGGTCCAGCCGCTCCAGCCGGGCACCCTGCCAGCCCTGCTCGGACATCTCGGTGACGATGTGCAGGGAGCAGCCCAGCGCGCGCAGTTTGGCGAGGGTCACCGAGTCGATCCTCGGATCGGTGACGATGTGCACCTCGTGGTCCAGAGAGCGGCCGACCAGGGCGACCCCGAGGGCCATCGTGCCGGAGGAGCTCTCCACGATCGGCGCGCCTGGGCGGAGCACGCCGCGGCGGCGGGCGCTCAGGATGATGTGGCGTGCCACCCGGTCCTTCATCGCGAACGGATTGGCCAACTCCAGCTTGGCGAACACCTCGACGCCGGGCGGAGCGTCCATCCGCAGGCGGACGAGCGGAGTGCGCCCGATCACCTCGTGCATGCTGTCGTAGATCACGGCTCTTCCCTCCCATCGGTGCCGGTGGGCCACACGCCGCCGCGGCCGAGCGAGCGGAAGACCGCCGTCGTGCCGGGCAGTGGTACGCACACCGCGCGTATGTACTCGGTCTTCCGGGCCAGTTCGGGGTCGTCGGCGTCGAAGGCGACGCCGAGCATGGTGCCGCTGTGTGCGAGTACCAGGCCGACTCCGTCGGTCTCCTGGCAGGCGAGGCGCATCGGGGCGAGGTCCTGCCGGGCCCGCACCGCGGAGTTCAGCTCCGCGCTGCGGGTGGAGACCCGCCCGACGGTCGCCAGGTCACCGACCGCGACGGCCTCCCCCAGTTGCTCCAGCAGCCTGGCGTACTCGGCCCGTTCGGCCGGGCCGTGCCGGAGCGGGATCCGATTGTGGCTCACCGTGTCCACCTGGCCGCCCTCGTCGTGCGCCACGATCGCCAACGCGGGTAGCCGGCCGAGGCGTTGGCGCAGCCGCACCTCCCGGTGGTGGAAGGCCACGACCTCGTCGTACATCACCCCGTCGGAGGGCTCTATCCCGCGCAGAAACTCCTCGATCTCGGCGGGGCCGAAGCCGACGCCGGCCGCCTCGGCCACCGCCCGGACGGTGGCCACCAGGTCGGCGGAGGAGCTGGCCAGGCCCTTGCCCTCGGCCAGCTCGCTCGCCAACTCCAGGACCCCGCCGCCGCGGTGGCCGACGGCGTCGAGCACCAGGCGGGCCACCGCCCGGGCCTTGTCCTTGTTGTCGGGCCGGACCAGGATCTCGACGAGGTCCTCGCGGAGCTCGAATCTTGCCCGGCTCCAGCCGTCGATGGGCAGGGTGACCAGGAAGGCGCTGCCGTCCGGCAGCACGCCCTGCAGCAGTTCGCCGAAGGTGCCGAAGGCCGCGCCCGTCCCCACGGGCCCGGCCGGGCGGGCCGGGTGGAGAAGGGAGTCGCCCGGCAGCACCCGGCTCATCGGCCGATCCCCAGCAGGCCGTCCGTCTCCCGCAGACCGGCCGTCACTCGGTTCGCCCTGCTCGCCAACTCCTCCTCCAGACGCCGGTACTCGCCCCGCTGGGCGTCGAGCACGGCCAGCGTCGCGTCCGGGTGCGCGGAGCCGCTGGACGCCAGGCGGCGCAGCCCCGCGTCGACGTCCTGGATCGCTGTGAGCACCTTGGCCGGATCGGCGAGGGTGAAGCCGTGCTCGGCCGCGACCTTCCGCAGCAGATCCGCGTCGGGCCGGGCCGGGGGCAGGCCCGCCGCCATCGCGGCGACGATGTACGCCCCGGCCACCACCTGCGCCCGGCGCCAGGGCACGCTCTCGTCGACGGTCAGCGCGTTGGCGAGGCTGAAGCCGCCCAGGTACTCGCGCTCGCAGGCGGCCCGCATCCGGTCGGCCCGGAAGCCCAGCCGCTCGACGACCTCGGTGAACAGCCGCAGCACGCTGCGCAGCGTCCCGAAGGCGGTGGCCAGGTTGGCTCCGGCCTCCTTGCCGACCTCGACCAGGTTGGTGTACGGGGTGTTGCGCTGGCCGAGCACCGCGTCGAGGTGGTAGCTGGTCAGGTGCGCCGTGCGGCCCCGGATCCGCTCCAGCACCGGGAAGTTCTTCTTCTGCGGCATCGCGGAGGAGATGCCGCAGAGCTCGTCGGGCAGATCGATGAAGCCGAGGTCGCTGCTGCCCCAGGTGAGCAGGTCGGTGGTGAAGCGGCTGAGCGCGACGCCCAGCAGCCCGAGCTCGGCCGTCACCTCGGCGACCCAGCCGCGCGAGGCGACGGCGGTGAGTGCGACGGGCTGGGCCTGGCGGAAGCCCAGCAGCCGGGCCATCCGGTCGCGGTCCCAGGCCAGTTCCTGGCCGGCCATCGCCCCCGCCCCGAGCGGGCAGGCGTCGAGGCCGTCGTAGGTCGCGAGCAGCCGCCGCAGGGTGTGCAGCACCTGCTCCGAGACGGCGGCGAGGTAGTAGCCGGGGGTGATGATCTGCGCGGCCTGGAAGTGCGTGTAGCCGGGCATCGGCAGCTCGCGGGTGGACTCGGCCAGCCGGTGGACGGCCCGGCCGAAGGCCAGCAGCCGGTCGGCGGTGACGGCCAGTTCCTGCCGCCCGAACATCAGTTGGGCGCAGGCCTGGAGGTCGTTGCGGCTGCGGTCGACGTGCCAGGCCGGGACGGACTCGGCCAGCTCCTGCTCGACGTGCCGCTCCAGCGCGAAGCTGATGTCCGACATGTTGGCCGCCGGGTCCGCCACCAGCCGGTCGGCGGTGACGGTCTCCAGGGCCCGGCCCAGCCGGCTGGACTCGGCCGCGGTGAGCACGCCGAGCCGCTGGTACTCGACGGCCAGCACCTTCTCGATCGCCCGGTACCAGGGCAGCAGGTTGGCCAACTCGTACTGGAAGTGCGGGCCGAGCACCTCCTCGTGCCACATCGCACTGGGTCCGGCGTTGACGCGGCCGCTGAGCGGCGCGGGGGCATCCTGGCTCACTTCACGTCCTTTGCGAGAGTCCTGGCCCGCTCCACGAGCATCGCCAGGCGTTCATGGTCGACATCGCCGGTGCCGAAGACGACGCAGAGCATCGTCACGCCGTCCAGCCGGAGCACGGCCTCCACCGCACTGTCCACCTCGGGGAGCGGGGCGACCTTGCGGTAGCCGGCCAGCAGAGCCTCAATGTCCAGCCCGTTCTCGGGCAGTTCGGCGTTCTCGGCCACCCGGGCGAGCTCCAGGGCCGGGTGGCCGATCATCGCGCAGCCCCAGTCGAAGAGTCCGCCGACCTCGTCGCCCGCGGCCGCCATGTTGCTGCCGCGGACATCGAGGTGGAGCAGCCGGGGCTGCTCTGCGATCGGCTCCAGCAGCTCCAGCATCCGTTCCAGGGGTGGAAGTTCGGGCAGGTCGGCGACGCGCTCGGCCAGCCAGGCCCAGCGGGCGGTGACCCGGCGGGCGATGTTCACGTCGATCGGCCAGCCGTCGTGGTCGAGCGGCCGGATGCCGGGCGGCGGGGTCTCCTGGTGCAGCCGGGCCAGCAGTGCACCGATCCGGTCAGAGGCCGGCACCGTGCCCGCTCCGGGCAGGAAGCGGGAGGCCAGCACGGGGGCCGTCGCGGTCGGCACGACGGCCAGCGGCTCGGCCACCGGCAGCCCCCGGGCGTGCAGGTGGGCCGCGATGATCCGCTCCTGCTCCAGCGCCTGCCGGGTGGTGTAGGGCGGCCGGCCGGTGTAGTGGCTCACCGGCAGGCGTGGCACCCGCAGGGCGACCTCGCCCGCCTCTCTGCTCTGCGCCCGGAAGACGACGAACTCCAGACCCTCGCCCACAGGTTGGGGTCCAGAGAGCCCGAGCCGGTGCGCCGCCTCGGCGGCGATCTCCTCGACTGCCGCGTGCTCGCGCTCCGCGTCGCGCTGCGCGGTGGCGTCCCAGCGGCCGAACAGCGGCCGGATCCGGCCGAGTTCGTCCGCCGCCAGCACCTCGGGGTCGGCCGCGTACGCGTCGGCCAGCCAGGGGATCGACGCCACCGGGTTGCCGGGAAGAGCGCCGTCGGCGCCCACCGCCTGCCGGACCGCCTGCGGGTCGAGGCCGGCGGCCGGTCCGGCCACGAGCAGCGGCACCCCCGGGTGCGCCACCCGCGCGGCGGCCGCCGCGCGGGCCATGCCCTCGGTCGGGGCGGGCTCGCCGGTGAGCAGGACCACGAGGTCCGGCCCCGAGGCGGCCCCCGCGCCGTGCCCGGCCGCGGCGAGCGCGGCTGCCACCCGGGACACCGCCCCGTCGCCGTGGTGATCGAGGAGTTGAATGTGCAAGGTTGTGTCCTGACGGTCCGTAGGATTCGGTGGCCCGGCCCGGGTTCAGTACCGGTAGTCGTCGCGCTTGTACGGGCCCTCCACCGGCACGCCCGCGTACTCGGCCTGACGTGGCGTCAGGACGGCGAGCTTGACGCCCAGCGCGTCGAGGTGAAGCCGGGCCACCTGCTCGTCCACGGCCCGGGGCAACAGGTGCACACCGATCGGGTACTCGCCGCGGTTCCCGGCGAGTTCCAGCAGGGCGAGCGCCTGGTTGGTGAACGAGGCCGACATGACGAAGGCCGGATGGCCGGTGGCGTTGCCGAAGTTGAGGTCGCGGCCGTCGGAGAGGACGAGCAGGGAACGGCCGTCGGGCCAGATCCACTCGTCGACCTGGGCCTTCAGCTCCCGCTTGCGCACGCCGGGGACCTGGGCCAGCCCGGCCACGTCGACCTCGACGTCGCTGTGGCCCATGTTGCCGAGGATGGCGAGGTGCTTCATCCGGGCCATGTGCTCGGGGCGGATCACCTCGCGGTTGGCGGCGGCCGTGATGAAGACGTCGCCGATCGGCGCGGCCTCCTCCAGGGTGGTCACCTGGTAGCCGTCGAGGGCGGCCTGTAGTGCACAGATCGGGTCGACCTCCACCACGATCACCCGGGCGCCGATCCCGGACAGCGCCGAGGCGCAGCCCTTGCCGACGTCGCCGTAGCCGACGACGACGCCGACCCGGCCGCTGATCAGCCGGTCGGTGGCCCGGTTCAGACCGTCGATCAGGGAGTGCCGGCAGCCGTAGATGTTGTCCAGCTTGGACTTGGTCACCGCGTCGTTGACGTTGATGCCGGGGAACATCAGCTCCCCGGAGTCGGCGAGGCGCCGCAGCGCGCGCACGCCGGTGGTGGTCTCCTCGGCGACGCCGCGCACACTCGCCGCGATGCCGGTCCAGCGGCCGCCGTCCTCGGCCATCGAGGCGGCGATGAACCGCAGCAGCGCGGCGCGCTCGGCGTCGTGGGCGGTGGCGGGGTCGGGCGCGGTTCCGTTCTTCTCGTGCTTCACCGACTCGTGCAGCAGCCGGGTGGCGTCGCCGCCGTCGTCCTGGATGAGGTCGGGGCCGCTGCCGTCGGGCCACTGGAGGGCCCGGGAGTGGGCCCACCAGTACTCGTCGAGGGTCATGTCCATCCAGGCGAAGACCGGGATGCCCTGCGGGTCGTCGGCGCTGCCCGCCGGGCCGGCCACGATGGCGGCGGCCGCGTGGTCCATGGTCGACAGCACGTTGCAGGTCGCCCAGCGGACGTCCGCGCCGAGCTCGATGAGGGTCTCGATCAGGACGGCGGTCTCGACGGTCATGCCGAGCGAGCCGGCTATCCGGACGCCCGCGAGCGGCTTGCTCGGGCCGTACTCCCGGCGGACGGCCATCAGGCCGGGCATCTCGTTCTCCGCGAGCCGGATGGCGATCCGGCCCTCCTCGGCCAGGCCGAGGTTGGCGACGCGGTAGTCGAAGGTCATGTCAGCTCTCCCTGATCGGCTCGGGAACGGTCGGCTCGGGAACGGTCGGCTCAGAAACGGTGGTGAAGACGGAGCAGCGCAGCTCGCTGGTGTAGCTCAGACCGTCGCGACGCAGCCACAGCTGGTCCGGGCCGGGCAGCATCTCGCTGAAGGTGGCCAGGCCGGTGTCGCCGTGGGCGAGGCGGAACATCTGCCGGACGAGCAGCGGCGCCTCGAAGTCCACGTACAGCGGCTTGGGTTCGGAGTCGAACTTGACGAACGCGTGCCGCGGCAGCCCGTGCCGGGCGCGCAGCTCGCAGGCGGCGAAGAACTCGGCCGCGTTGCCCTTGCGGCGGGAGCCGTCGGCGCCGAGGCCGGCCAGCTCGGCGACCGGGATCCGCCACAGCCGGCGCTGGAGGACGGTCCGGCCGGTGCGGATCCGCGGCACGTGGGCGTGGTGGTCGGCCTGGAGCAGCAGACCGCCGAGCCGCCGCGGGAAGGCGAACGGGGCGAGCGGGTCGAGCCTGATGCTGGGACCGCCCGACGGCGGGGCGAGCAGCCGCAGCCGGCCGGTCACGCCCTCCGCATACAGGCCCAGCCGTCCGCCACTGACCTTGAGGTACATCGCGGAGGGCTGGACGACCTGCTCGCGCAGGCGGCTGGAGCGGCCGAACACCTCGACGTCGACCATGTCGAGCGGCGCCCGGGAGGCCGTCTTGTCGGGGTGGACGCGGGCGAGGTCGCACAGCACCTCGTCCTCGTCGACCAGTTCGCGGTAGGCGGCGGTGACGTCCTCGGTGAAGCCGGCGTACTCCTCGGCCATCAGCGGCGCGAAGGAGGAGTGGCTGAGCAGCTCCCGGGTGCCGTGGCAGTCACCCACGATGGCGAGGTACTCGCCCCGGGCGAGCGCTTCGGTGTTCTCGGCGGCGAGCATCACATCGGGGTTGAGCAGGGCGGGCGGACCGTCGGGGCAGCGAGCCAGGAAGGCACGCAGCCGCTCGGGGGCGACCTCGATCTCGGCGATCGCCGGGTCGGCGTCGCCGAGCAGAAGATCAGTCAACTCGGCGTCGAGTCCGTCTAGTTCGGCGTCGATCCGGTCGCACTCGCGGAGCAGGGCCGGGCGGTCCTCGAAGTAGGCGGCGTAGAACCGGTCCAGCGGGACGGCGGTGTCGCTGCCGAAGCGCTGCGCGGCCCAGCGGCTGAGCGCCTCGCCCTCGCGCAGGATCCGCAGCCGGGGCACGGCCAGGGCCAGGGCGTAGACGGGTGCGAGCTCGTCCTCGATCAGCTCCGCGAGGTCGGCGCCGAGCCTCACGTCCCCGACCGGGCCGTGGCACTCCTCGTAGAAGACGCTGCGGTCCGCGTAGTGCAGGCCGGTGCCGCGGTTGGCGGCGCTGCCGGTGGTCTCGACGAAGGTGGACTTGAGCCGCTCGATCGCCGCGGGGCGGTCGGTCGGCTCGGCGACGGGGATCGCGGCGAGGTCGGCGGCCATCCGTTCGACGGCGGCGGCCTCGCCGACCTGCTCGCGCAACGCCTCCAACGGCTCGGTGACGCCGACCGGCACCTCGAAGCGGGCGACCACGAGCTCCCGTTCGACCAGCGAGGTGAGCGCGGCGTCGACTCCGGCGCCGAGCTCCTCGCGCAGTCGGGCCAGAGTGGTGCTGCCGTCGCAGCGCCGGAAGACGGCGAGTTCCTCGGCGGAGAGGGCCACCGCCGGGCGGTCGCGGAACTGCCAGTCCGCGGAGAAGCCGTCCTCGGTGGTGAACTCATAGAGGGTGACGGCGCCTTCGCGCTCGAAGGCCCAGGGGCGGCGGCGCGGGCGCACCTGGCCGGCCAGGGCGGGGTCGCGGCTCAGCGCGCCGGCCAGCTTCTCGGCCGCCCAGGCCGCCAGGAAGACCCGCCGGCGCAGCGGCGCCTGCGCCCAGTCGACGCCGTGCAGGTCGCGGTCGAACCGGCCGACGCTGAGCGGGCCGAAGTGGGAGGCGGTCTCGTTCTTGGTGGTGACCCGCTGGAGGTAGCGGATCAGCAGGTCCGTCATCTTCCTGCCGCGCGGCCCGGCGACTCCCTCGGGGCCGTCCAGCCACTCGGCGAACAGCTGGTAGCCGGCCTCGTTGGAGAGCAGCAGCGCATCACGCAGCAGCGGGTCGGTACGGAAGGCCTCGCGAAGCGTCGCCTTGGCGGCCTTCAGGCGCTCCTCGTGGGCCTGCTCCCACTTCAGCCAACTGTCGGCCAGCCCAGTGGCGGCCCGCTGGTAGGCGTGCAGGGTGCGCAGGTCCTCCGGCGCGAGCAGTTCCTCCAGCAGGGCGAGCCGTTGGGCGGAGAGCGGGCGCTTGGTGGCGACGGCCGAGGAGCAGCCGCCGCTGTCCGCCGGGCGGGCCTGGCGGATCAGCTCCTTGAGTGCGGGTATCAGCCGGTCGAGCTCCCTGCGGGTGTCCGCCATCCGCCCGGCCTCGGCGACGGCGTCCGGCTCCGCGTACGGCTCCAGCAGTTCGAAGCCGAAGCCGGACTGGCGGAGCGCGAACGCGGGCAGCAGCCGCCAACCGTCGGCGGGCCGGCCATGGTGCGGCCGTGTGCTCATCTGGGGCTTCTCCCTTGGTTCCTGGGGTGGTTCACGGTGTCTGGGCGGCCGGGCCGTCCATAGGGCGGGACGGGCCGGTTCAGGCGCTGGCCCGGCGGAGGCGGTCCAGCAGGGCGAGCGGGTCGGGTGCGGCCTCCGGGACGAGTCCGGGCGCGGGCGACCAGGGCTTGAGCCGGCCGCCGTGGAAGTCGGAGCCCTGGGTGGGCACCAGGCCCAGCGCCTCGCAGGCCGCCACCACGCGCCGGGTGTCCGCCGGGTCGTGCCAGGTGGTCCAGGCCTCCAGGCCAGTCACGCCGAGTCCGGGCAGCTCGGCGAGCGCCTGCTGCGGGTCGTCGGTGATCCGTCCGGGGTGGGCGAGCACGGCGGCGCCGCCGGCCTCCCGGATCCAGCCGACCACCTCGGCCAGTGGCGGTCGCCGGGGCGCGGGGACGTGCAGCGGCTTCCCGGCCTTGCACCAGTCGGTGATGAACTCGCGGTGGTGGCCTCCCTGTTCGTAGCTCGCGAAGCGAGGGTCGGGGTCGGCCGCGGCGAGGAAGAGGTCGAGGTAGTCGCCGAGGAAGGCGACTCGGTCCGCGCCGAAGCGCTCAGCCGCCACCGACCAGTCGATGTCCACGCCGAGAGCGCCGGCCTGCTCGAACCAGGTGCGCCACCAGGCGACTTCGGCCCCGCGCACCCCGGCGAGACGGGCCTGGAAGGCCTGGTCTGCCGGCTTGACGAAGTAGCCGAGGCAGTGGATCTCCTGGCCTTCCCAGTGGGCCGTGATCTCGGCGCCCGGGACGACGGTCAGCCCGGCGGGCTCCGCGACGGCGCGGAACTCCTGGTAGCCGGCCATGCTGTCGTGGTCGGTGATCGCGACCGCCTTCAGCCCGGCCGCGACACAGGCGCGTGCGAGGGCGGCCGGGGTGTCGTCGCCGTCCGAGACCGTGCTGTGCAGGTGCAGGTCCACGGTGGTGCGGGCGGTGGCGGTGGGCCGGTCGGTGACGATGCTCACTGCGGGCCGACCCCCTCCGGCACCTCAAGGGTGTTGAAGCAGACGCAGCGGCGGCAGGTCGGGTCGTTGGCGACGTCCAGCTCGGAGCGCCAGCGCACGGCCTGCGGGGAGTTGATCACCGCGTCCAGGCTGCCGGTCTCGTGCAGGTTGCCGTAGGCCTCCTGGAAGAAGCACGGCCGCACGGTGCCGTCCACCTCGACGACGGCGGAGGCCCAGGGCAGGTTGCAGGTGACGGCCGGGTACTCGGCGCGGCGGTGGAAGCCCTCGTAGTACTGGAGGATGTAGGTGCGGACGTAGTCCGGGGTCTCCTTGACGATCCCGCCGTCGAACTCGTCGGCACACTCGGTGAACATCCGCTCCAACTCGGCTTCGAGCTCCGAGAGTTCGTCAGCCGGGACGACCAGGTCGCCCTGCCGGTCGGCGTCCCAGCCGCCGGCCCGGTTGAAGGCCTCGCTGGTGACGTCGGCGGGGATGAAGCTGAGCCGGTTGACGCCGAGTTCCCGCGCGGCGCGGACCGTCTCGGCCAGGTGCCGGTAGTTGTGGCGGTGCACGGTGCAGCGGGCGGCGACGCGGATGTCGGGCCGCAGCTCGCGCAGGGCGTCCAGGCCGGCCTTCAGGTGGTCGAAGGCGCGAGGCACCCGGCGGACGCTGTCGTGCACCTCGGGCGGACCGTCGAGGCTGACCAGCACCACCTCGTAGTCCTCGACGACCTGCTTGGCATGCTTCTTGAGCAGCAGGCCGGTGGAGAGCAGCACCAGCGGGATGCCGCGCTCGCGCAGCGGCTTGGCGACCGCCGACAGGTCGCGGTGCATCAACGGCTCACCGCCGGTCAGGATCACCTCCTTGACGCCGAGCCGCTCCCAGTCCTCGGCCCAGCGTTCGATGTCCTCGGCGGACAGCTCCCGGCGGGACTTGTCCTGCCAGATGTCGCAGGAGATGCAGCGGTGGTTGCAGCCCGCGTGCGGCCAGATGAAGAGTTCGGCGATCTGCGAGATGGCGTGCGGCATGTCAGGCTCCTCGGAGCTCAGGGATGTGTACGGTCAGTTGGGAATCGTCGAGATGCAGGACGTGGCTGGCCCGGGCGCGCAGGTCCGCGCGGTCCGAGACGACCACGACGGTGCGGTGCCGGGCGACCTCGATCAGTTCGGCCGCGAGCCGGCGTGCCACGCCGGCGTCCAGCGCGCTGAACGGGTCGTCGAGCAGCAGGACGTCGGCCCTGGAGAGCAGGGCCCGGGAGAGCGCGACGCGCTGGCGCTGCCCGCCGGAGAGCGCCGCCCCGCCGGTGCCGAGCCGGGCGTCCCAGCCGTCGGCCAGCGCGGGGACGAACTCGGCGACGCCGGCCTGCCCGGCCGCGGCGCGGATCTCCTCCCCCTCGGCGCCGAGCCGCCCGAGGCCGATGTTCTCGGCCAGGCTCATGGAGAACAGTGCGTCGTGCTCGGCGACCAGGACCACTCGACGCGCGAGGTCTTCCCGGCGCCACTCGGTGGCGTCCACGCCGCCGATCCGCACCGAGCCGGCGGCCGGGGCCTCGACTCCGGCCAGCATCTGCAGCAGGGTCGACTTTCCCGAGCCGGTGGGCCCGGTGACCACCGCCAGCGAGCGCGGCGGGAGGGTCACCGAGATCCGCGGCGGCAGCTGCCGTCCCTCGGCGGGGACCGCGTCCACCGCCTCCAGCTGCGGCACGTCCGCGTCCGGCCGGAACGACCCGTCGTCCGCGGGCCGCAGGCCCGTGAACAGCTGGTGGATCCGCGCGATGGCGGCGAGTCCGTTGGCGAGGGCCGGGAAGGCCGCCCCGGCCGAGAAGGTCGGGCCGCCCAGCAGCAGCAGAAGGCTGTGGTAGCCGACCATGTCGCCGACGGTGAGGCGGCCGTCCCTGGCCAGCAGCAAGGCGTGGGCGAAGCCGATCCCCTGCACCACGCCGAGCAGCAGGAAGAGCGGGGTGCGTCGCTCCTCGCGGCCCTGGCCGACGACGGCGTCGCGGTGGGCGGAGGCGGCGGCCCGCAGCCGGCCCCAGACGGCGTCCGGACCGCCCGCGTCGCGGACCGCCTCGATGTTCTGCAGCGCCTCGGTGACCCGCTCGGTCATGTCGGCCGACTGGGCCCGGGTGGTCCGCGCGGCACGGCTGATGCCGCGCAGCATCCGGACCGACACCCACGCGAAGCCGATCGCGTAGAGCGCCGGCGCCAGCACGAGTTGCGGCGACCAGATCACGGCGGAGCCCAGCACCACGACCACGAAGGCGCAGGCCGCCACGCCGACGTCGACCCCCGGCGTGATCATGTACCGGACCGCGCGGACGTCGCTGATCAGCGTCGACAGCCGGACACCCCGGTCGCCGGGGCGGGCGTCGGTGAGCACGCCGGTGACGAGCTCGGACCGCAGGTCCCGCTCGAGCGCGGTGCCCAGCCGGATGCTCGCCAGCTGACGCAGGTAGAGCACCAGGGCGCGGATCAGCTGACTGGCCAGCAGCGTCCCGCCGAGGGCGAGCAGCGGCCCGGCACCGACACCGCGCTTGAGCGCCTCGTCGAGCGCCATGCCGGTCGCCCAGGAGGCCACCACCGCGAGGAACGCGGTCACGACGCCGCCCGCCAGGACCAGCAGCAGCGGCAGCCGGGAGGCCCGCAGTCGCGCGGCGAGCCAGCGGACCTGTTCGGTGGTCAGCACGGGCCACCGCCGACCGGTGCGGTGCGGGTGTCGGCGGAGGCGTACGCGAAGTCCTCGTACAGCGCCGCGTACTCCCCGGCGGCGGCGAGCAGTTCGGCGTGCGTGCCGCTCTCGGTGATCCGTCCCTCGCGCAGGACGGCGATCCGGTCGACGCTTCGGACGGTGTTCAGGCGATGCGCGATCATGACGCAGGTGACTCCGGCAAGCAGGGTTCGCAACGCGGTCTGGAGGTGCTCGTCGGTGGCCGCGTCCACGTTGGCGGTCGGCTCGTCGAGCAGGACGAGGATCGGCTTCTTGGCCAACGCCCGTATCAGGCAGACGATCTGGCGCTCGCCGTGGGAGAGCTGCGCGCCGCGCGGTCCGACCGGGGTGTCGAGCCCCCGCGGAAGGGCGGCGAGCCAGTCGGTCAGTCCTGCTTCGGCGACCAGCCGGGTCAGCTCCTCGTCGGTCGCATCGGGGGCGGCCAGCCGGAGGTTGTCCGCGAGCGTGCCGTCGAACAGCTGCGGCTGCTGCGGCACGTAGGCCACCCCGCGGCGCAGTTCGGCCTCCGGGATCGAGGCGAGCGGACGGCCGTCCAGGTGGACGGTGCCTCCGGTAGCGGACTGCATCCGGGCCAGCACCTTCAATAGGCTCGACTTGCCGGAGCCCGAGGGCCCGACCAGCCCGAGGTGGCAGCCGGCCGGCACCTCCAGCGAGAGGCCGCACAGCGCCTGGTTGCCGGAGGAGTAGGTCAGGCTGAGGTCGGTCACCCGGATCTCGCCCTTGGCCGGCGCTGGGGGCTCGGCCGCCGCGGTGTCCTGGACCCGCGCGTCGATCAGTTCGAAGACCCGCTCGGCGGCGGCGAGCGCCGTCTGCGCCTGGCCGTCCAGGGCGCCGGTCGAGCCCAGCAGCCAGGCGACCCGGTCGGTGGCCAGGACGAACAGGTACCAGGCGGAGACGGTGAGCACCGCGTCCTCGACCATCAGGCCGCCGGCGAACACCAGCATCGCCATGATCGCCCCGCTGATCACCGAGAGCAGCGGCTGGAGCAGCGCAGCGAAACCGTCGGACCGCCGGTTGGCCTCGAACAGACGGGAGTTGAGCCCGGCCGCGGCCGAGATCAGCGGCTCCTCGCAGCCGAAGGCCCGGACGGTGGCCAGCGCCGAGGTGCTCTCCGCGATGGCCGCGGTCAGCTCCCCCGTCGCCGCCGCCGCGCGGCCGGCCCGTCCGCGGGTGACCCGGCCGAACCTGCGGGTGGTCCAGGCGATCAGCACACCGCCGAGCAGGGTCGCCAGCGTGAGGCGCCATTCCAGGAAGAACATCAGCGGCACCAGCAGCACCACGACCAGCAGTTGCTGCAGCAGCTCCAGCAGGTTGAACGCCGCCTCGCCGAAGGACTCCAGGTCGTTGGTGATCCGGCTGGTGATCTCCGCCCGGTCGTTGCGGTCGTAGTACTCCAGGTCCTGGCCGAGCGCCGAGCGCAGCGCGTCGAGCCGCAGCTCCAGGACGGCGTCGGCCACCAGGCGCTTGGTCAGGTAGGCCCGCCACCGGTTGAGCGCCCAGACCGCCACACCGCCGGCGATCACCCCGGCGGCGAGCAGGTTCCCGCCGGTGGTCGAGCGCAGGCCGTAGCCGGGGCCCTGCGCGATCAGCACCGGCGCGGACGCGCTCACCAGGGCCATCGCCAGGGCGACCAGGGCCAGCCGGGTGAGCCGACCCCGGTCCCGCCCGACGTAGGCCCACACCCTGCTGCCCGGGCCTCGGGTCGTTGCGTCCACGGCGGTCACCGCCCTTCCGGTCGGGAGAACACGGCGTACCGGAACTCCGCGGTGTGGCCCCGGCCGTCGAGCTCCAGCCAGAGCTGGTCGGGGCCGGGCAGCATCTCGCTGAGCTCGACCTCGGTGACGGCGGATCCGACCGCGCGGCACAGCTGACGGACCAGCAGCGGCGCGTCCAGATCGAGGTAGAGCGGCTTCGGCTCGCCCGGCACCTTGGCGAACAGGTGCCGGGGCAGGCCCAGCCGGTCCCGGAGCCCCTGGACGGCGTGGAAGTCCGCCGCGTCGCTGTCACCGGCGCCCGGGAACGGCCGGGCGCCGCGGAGTGCAGTGGCCGGGACCCGCCAGCTCTCGCGCCGCAGCACGATCCGGCCGCAGTTGATCCTGGGCACGTGGTCCCGGTGGCGGGCGCGCAGGCTGACCCCGCCGTAGTGGCGCGGGAATCCGAGCGGTGCGAGCGGGTCCTGCCGGATGCTCTGCCCACCGGCGGGCACCGAGAGCGGGCGCAGCCGCTGCTCCAGCCCGTCAGCCCGCAGCTCGATCCGTCCCTCGCGAACCAGCAGGTACAGCTGCTGGGGCTGGAGCACCTGCCCGCGGGGTTTGCCGGAGCGGCCCGTGATCTCCACATCGGGGATGGGAAGCAGCAGTTGGGCACCGGTCTTGTTCGGGTGGGAGCGGACCAGGTCGCAGAGCACCTCGTCCGGTCCGAGCATCCGCTGGTAGGCCTCGTGCACCAACCGGCCGAGGTCCGGCGCCCGTTCGGCCAGCAGCGGCGCGTAGCTGGCGTGCGACAGGAGCTCGCGCACCGCATGGCACTCGCCGAGCACGGCCGTCAGCCGGCCGGCCGCGAGGTCGGCCGCACTCGCGGCGGCGAGCAGCACGTCCGGGTTGCACACCACGGCCGGGTCGCCGGGCCGGGCCGCGGCCAGCGCGGTCAGGATGTGTGGGGTCACCTCGATCGCCCGGGCCCCGGGACGGGCGTCCGCCAGCAGCGCGGCGGTGATGTCGTCGTCCAGCGCGAGGAGGTCGCGATCCACCGCATCGCACGAGGCGAGCAGGGCGTCCCGGTCATCGAAGTACCCGGCGTAGAACTCGCCGAGCGGTACGGGGCGTTCGGCCCCGAAGCGGTCGGTGGCCCAGCGGGCGAGGATCTCCCGCTCGCGGCGCATCCGGAGCCGGGGGCCGGCCAGGATCAGGTCGTAGACCGGAGCGAACTCCTCGGCGAGCAGCCGCTGCATCTCGTCGCCGATGGTCAGGTCGGCCACGCGGCTGTGGCCCTCCTCGTAGAAGACCGCGCGGTCCGCGTAGTGCCGTCCCGAGCGGCGGTTGGCGGCGAGGCCGGTGACGGCGGTGAACTCCTCCTTGACGGCCGCCAGCGCGGCGGGGCGCTCGGCCGGTCCGGCCGCAGAGAACGCGGCGAGCCGCTGCTCCAGCGAGGCGACCAGCCGGTGTGCCTCGTCGACAGCAGGCGAGTGGCCCGGATCGGGCAGCGCCTCGCGCAGCACGCGGAGCGGATCGGCGGCACCGATCGGGATCTCGAACCGGTCCACCAGCCAGTCCCGCCGGGCGAGGTCGGCAAGACACTCGTCGAACCCGCCATCGCTTCCGCTTTCGGTCCCGGCTTCGGGTACGCCTTCGGATACGCCGTCGGATGTGTCTGCGGACGGGCCGAAGGGCCACTCGCGGCGAAGCTCGGCGAGCTGGCGGACCCCGTCGCAGCGCTCCAGCAGCCACTGCTGCCGCTCGGTCAGCCGTTCGTCGGCGGTCCGTTCGAAGCGCCAGTCGGCGAGGAAGCCGGTGGCCGTCGTGGGGGCGTAGAGGGCGAGCCGTCCGGCCTCGGCGAAGGCCAGCGGACGGCGGCGGGGGCGGACCAGGCCGCGCAGGTCGGGATGGCGTCCGAGCACCTCGGCGAGCGCCTCGGCCGCCCAGTGCGCGGCGTGGACCCTGCGCTCCGGCGCGCCGGTGTCGGTCCAGCTCACGCAGGCCGCGCCGGGCACCAGCCGACCGGTGGCGATCGGCCCGAAGTGGGCGGTGGTCTCGTTCTTGGTGGTCACCCGCTGGAGGTAGCGCACCAGCAGGTCGGCCATCCGGCGGTCGGCCTTGCCGAAGCGCGCGCCGTCGCGGTGCTCGTCCAACCAGGCGGCGAACCGAGGGAAGTGGGCGTCGTTGGAGAGCAGCAGCACCTCGCGGAGCGCCGCGTCGGCGCGGAACTCCGCGGCCACGTACCGCCATCCGGCCTCCAGCCGGTCCCGGTGCGCGGTCTCGTACCGCTCCCACCGGTCGACCAGCTCGGCCCGCGCCCGCTCGTACTCCTGGGCGTGCGGCACACTCTCGGGCAGCGCGGCAAGCATCCCGATCCGGGAACCGACCCCCGCCGGTACTGCCGTTCCGCGCAGCTTCTCCAGCAGTGCCGAGCCTGCCTCGGCGGCCCTTTCGGCGGCCTTGCGCAATGCCGCGGCCTCCAGCCCTGCGTCTTGTTCGGAGAGTGCTTCCAGCAGCTCAACGGGAAAGCCCGCGTGCCGCAGCGCCACCACCGGCAACAGAGACCAGCCATTTCCCGGATTCACGCCCATGCGCTCTTTTCTTTATGTCAATCCCGATTGGTTCGACGACGGAAGAGGATGGCAAGAAGAGAGAGCGGAGATGTCCGAATTTCGCCGGAATCGACACCCCCGCGCAGGCAGGCCTGCAGATGCACCAATTGCATCAACTGCACGAGAAATCCCCCTGGTTGCACCCGACCCGTCCGTCACGACGTTACCTGAAGGAAACTCTACGAACAAAGGCCTATCCGAAAAGACCCGGCTTCACCACTTGGGCAGCATCTCACCGGATTGCGCCCCGCCCGCACACTTGATGGCGATTCTGCAGGATCATGCCAATCGCGTTCAATTTCATTGACAAGTCATGTCAGATGATGGCGGTGGCACTTCCGTTCGGCCCTCGCCCGAATGGCCGGACGACCCTCACCACCGCTGAGGCGGAGCAGATCCTCAACGACGACTTCGCCCCCTGGGCGCAGGCCCTCGGCCTCACCGTCACCGAGACCGGGGCGCAGCACGCCGTGCTGCGCCTGCCCTGGTCCGACCAACTCACCCGCGAGGGCGGCGGGTTGTCCGGGCAGGCACTGATGGCCGCCGCCGACACCGCGACCGTGATCGCCGTCTCGGGGCCTGCGGCGGCTACGCCCGCGCCAACCTACTCCAGCTGCACCCGGACTTCCCGAACATCTGGGACGCCTGGGACGTGGACCCGTGCTACCGCAACACCGTCACCGACCCGACCGGGGCCGGCCGACTCGCCGCCTCGTTCCCGCTGGCCTGGGGCGGTGCCCTGCGACCTGCTGGAGCGGCCGTGGGCCGACGCCCGCGGCGAGGTCACGGGGGACGGGGACGGCGTGGTGCTGGCGCTGCGGCCGTTCGAGCTGGTCACACTGCGGCTGACGCCCGCGTCCGCCTGACGTACGCTGCTCGACTGCCCCCGCTTGCCCGGGCGGGGGCGCTCACCCCCCGCTTCTCGTTCTGGAGCCTCCCGCGATGACCGTCTCCCCGTCCGCTCGCCCGCTGTTCGCCGCCGTCGACATCGGCGGGACGAAGATCGCCGGAGCGCTCGTCGACCGGCACGGGGGGCTCTCCCACCGGGTCCAGCTGCCCACCCCCGCCGGGGAGTCCGGCGCGGCCGTGCTGGCCGTCGTGCACCGGGTGCTGGACCACCTGGCCGCGGCGCCGGGGTGGTCCGCGGTGACCGCCGTCGGCATCGGCAGCGCCGGGCCGGTGGACCTCGCCGGCGGCACGGTGAGCCCGGTCAACATCCCCGGCTGGCGGTCGTTCCCGCTGGTCGCCGAGGTCGCCGCCCACCCCGCCGTGGCGGGGGCCGGGGCGCCGGTGGCGCTGGCCGGGGACGGTGTCGCCATGGCCGCCGCCGAGCACTGGCGCGGCGCTGCCCGGGACGCCGACAACGCGCTCTGCCTGGTCGTCTCCACCGGCGTCGGCGCCGGACTGGTCCTGGACGGCGCCGTCCGCCCCGGCCCCAGCGGCAACGCCGGCCACCTCGGCCACATCACCGTCGACCTCGACGGCGACCCGTGCCCGTGCGGCTCTCGCGGCTGCCTGGAGGGCCTCGCCAGCGGCACGGCCATCGCGCGGCGGGCCCTCGCCCGGGGCTGGCGGCCGTCCGGCGAGGACCGCTCGGCGCGCGCCGTCGCGGCCGACGCGCTGGCCGGCGACCCGGTCGCGCTGGCCTCCTTCGACCGGGCCGCCCAGGCCCTGGCCGCCGGGATCGCCGCCACCGCCGCCCTGGTCGACCTCGACCGGGTGGTGATCGGCGGCGGGGTCGCCGAGTCCGGCCCCGCCCTGTTCGACCCGCTCGCCCGCCACCTCGACCGGTACGCCGCCCTGCCCTACATCCGCGGCCTCGACGTGCGCCGGGCCGAACTCGGCACCGACGCGGGCCTGATCGGCGCGGCGGCCCTCTGCCGATAGCGCCTGTCACGAGAGAGCCGCCCATGCCCACACGCGCCGTCCCCCGTTCGCGCTGCTCGCCAATCCGGTCCGCGCCTACCCCTGGGGCTCCGCCACCGCCGTCCCCGCCCTCACCGGCACCCCGCCCACCCGCGAGCCGCAGGCCGAACTCTGGATGGGCGCCCACCCGTCGGCGCCGTCCCTGCTCGACGACGGCGACGGGCCGCGCCCACTGGACGAACTGATCGCCGAGGACCCCGAGGCCGAGCTCGGGGCCGGCACCATGCGGCGCTTCGGCCCGGGACTGCCGTTCCTCTTCAAGGTGTTGGCCGCCGATCGTGCCTCTCGATCCAGGTCCACCCCACCCGCGCGCAGGCCGAGGCCGGCCACGCCACCGAGGAGGCCCGCGGCATCCCGCTCGACGCCCCGTGCCGCACCTTCCGCGACCGCGGCCACAAACCCGAACTCATCTGTGCCCTCGGCGACTTCGAGGCCCTCTGTGGGTTCCGCCCGGCCGCCGCCACCGCCCGTCTGCTGTCCGAGCCGGCCGTCCCGCTGCTCGCCCCCTGGGCCGCCGCGCTGCGCCACCGGCCCGCCGGCGAGGTGCTGCCCGCGCTGCTGCGGCACGTCCTGGACGACGTCCGCCCCGGCCCGGCCGACCTCGCCGCCGTCACCGAGGCACTGCGGCGGGTCGCCGCCGACGGCGGGCCGTTCGCCGGGGCCTGCGCCGCGTACGCGCGGGCCGCCCGCGACTACCCCGGTGACCCGGGACTGGTCGCGGCCCTGCTGCTCAACCACGTCCGGCTCCGGGGCGGCCAGGCCCTCTTCCTCGACGCCGGGGTGCCGCACGCCTATCTGCACGGCGTGGGCGTCGAGTTGATGGCCAACTCGGACAACGTGCTGCGCGGCGGCCTCACCGCCCAACACCTCGACGTGGACGGCCTGCTGGCGGTGACGACGTTCCGCACCGGCGAACCCCGCGTCCTCACGGCCGGACCGGCCGCCGACCCGGTCGAGGAGGTGTTCCCCTCCCCCGCCGCCGAGTTCCGCCTCTCCCGCCTCCGCCCCACCGGCACCCCCACCGGGGGGTCGACCTGCCCGCGGCCCCGCAGATCCTCGTCTGCACCGCCGGCCACGCCCGACTCCACGGCCCCGACGGCCGCCGGCTGGACCTGCGCCCGGGCCGGGCCGCCTACCTGCGCCCCACCGGCGGCCCCGTCCACCTCACCGGCGCCGGCGCGGACCTGTTCCGTGCCACCACCGGCCACTGACCTTGCCGGCCGCCCCGGGGTTCACCGGCCGCGGAGCCGGGTGGGGGCGGCCGGGCCGGGCAGGTCGTCGCGGGGCGCCGCTCCGAGCGCGCCGCCCGGACGACGCCCTCGGCGACCGGACGGCGGAGCTCCGCCGGGCCGGCGACCAGCGGCGGCGCGTCCCGGGCGGGGCCCGGGTACCGGCGTGCCCGGGCCGGCGTCGGTGGGCCACAGCCGGCGGCTCCGTTGCCGCTGTCCGTGCCGTGGCCGCTCTCCGTGTCGTTGCTTCCCCTGCTGCCGGCAGCTTCGTCGGTGCCGGCAGGACGCCGTCAGCGCGCCGAGGCGCGGCAGCGTCTGCGCGGCCGGTGTGCCGTGACCGTGGCGCGCGAGGCCTTCACCGGCACCCGCTGGGGCGGCGCCGTAGGCAGCGGATCGGCCGCGGCCCCGCCCGGCACGAACGCCTCGAGAAACCGGCGCTCGGACTGGCTGAGTTGGCGGGAACGACCGGAGTCCCGGTCCCGCGCGACCACCACGGTGCGCGCCCGCATATACGTCAGCGGATCGCGGCAGACATTCACCTCGACATGCGCGGAACTGCGGCCCAGCCGTGCCACGGTCAGCCGGACCAGCAATGGTTCCGACGCGTGGTGGAGCTGCTCCAGGTAATCGATCTCATGGCGCGCGATCAGGAATCCGGACGGGAAAAGGGATTCCCGGACGGCGACCGCGTGGTGGCGGAAGAGGTCGTAGATCCCCTCCTGGACATAGGAGACCAGCCGGGCGTTGTTGATGTGCCCGTTCTCGTCGACGTCGCTCCACCGGGTGGGACAGGTCAGGACATGCGCGTTTGGGTGCGGCGCGCTCACTGCTTCTTCAGCCCGGCGTCGCCCTGGCCGCCAGCCCCGGCGGGCAGCAGCGCCCGCTGCAACCTGGCGTAGTAGACGGCGTGTTCCGAAGCCATCCGGGCGGCGGTCCACCCCTCCTCCGCGGCCTCGGCGGCGGCCTGGACGACCAGGCTGTCGAGCACCCCGTCCACGGCGCGGCAGAGCTCGGCCACCGCGGCCAGGCGGTCGGGAACGTCCACGTCGACGCCGCCGGCCCCGCCCCGGGCCGGGAACGCCGCGAGGGAGTCCACGGCGAGCCGCAGCTCGTCGACGGCGTCCGACCGGATTTCCGAAAGGCAATTGCGCACGGTTTTCTCCCGAAAATATACTGCATTGTCTGATGCGTTCGAATACACCGGAGCGGTTCAGGCGCGGATCGCGCAACCCCCCGGTGGAACGGACGCTATCCCAGCCCGGCCACGCCGTCACAGGATTACGGATGCCCACGGGAAACTGCCCACCATTGGAGTAGTTTGCGGGGGCATAAAATCTGCCGCATCATCCGAATGCCTCCCAGCCCGTCACCCGGCGTCACCACGGGACCGGCCGGGCCCCGCGGGTCAGCCCGTCCAACTGGCCCACCGACGCGCCTTGTACAGGTGCGTGCCGGACAGGACGCGGACGCCGTCAGGGCAGTGGAAGGTGACCACCGAGGTGCACCAGGAACAGGGCCCGGCACGGTCGGGGGCCGCGGTCAGCAGCCGCCCGGTGCCGGCTCGTGCGGCTCTTCTCCTCGTCGGGCAGCGCCCAGCTGTGGGCCGGGGCGAGGTCGGCGAGGTCCGGCGCCCGGTCCGCGCTCCACGACCACACCACCGGCAGCCGGTCCGGCCGCTGGTAGGCCATCAGCTCCTCGGCGCTCTGCAGCACGAGGACGTTCCGCGAGGCCTGGTCCACCACCACGACCGCCCACCCCGCACGGCGCCGGCCGCCCCGGCCGGGACCCCGAGACCGAGCAGCATCAGCCCCACCAGTACCGCCCGCATCCCGCGCACGCACCCCGCCCCTCCGCCGTCCGGCCTTCGGGCACCGCCGTGCGGGGCGGCGGCCCGGCCTGCCAGCGGGCACGCCCGGACGGCCGACGGATCCGGCTCGACGCGGGAACGCCCGGACCGGGAGACCGGGCCGGACTTGCGGCGATCGCCCTAGCCGGCACCGGCCTCGGTGCGGGCGTGGGCGGCGAGGACGGTGTCGAGGAGGCCGGGGAAGCGCTGCTCCAGGTCGGCGGCGCGCAGGGCGGTCAGGCGGCGGTTGGCCTCCTCGCGCTGGCGGACCACGCCGGACTCGCGCAGCACCTTGAAGTGGTGACTGAGGGTCGAGGGCGCGACGTCGACCGGGAAGGTGCCGCAGGCGCGTTCGGTTTCGGCGCGCAGGACGCGCACGATGGTCATCCGGGTGGGGTCGGCGAGCGCGTGCAGCACGTCGAACAGGTCGATCTCCCCGGTCTCGGGGTGCGCGAGCGGCGCCTTGCGCCGGGTGCTGCTGCGGGGCACGGACGGCCCTCCCTGTCAGTCATGTTCGACAATCATCGAAATTGCGTGCTACCAATGTCACACAGCAATTTCGTCATTCGTCGAACATCGTAGCTGAGGGGCCCGACATGCGCGCACTGGTGATGACCGCACCCGGTGGAGCCGAGAACTCGCAGATCCAGGAGGTCGGGGCGCCGCACCCCGGCCCCGGCCAGGTGACCGTCGACGTCGCCTACGCCGGGCTGAACTTCGTCGACGTGATGACCCGTCGCGGCGACACCGCCTACGACTCCGGCTGGCCGTACCTGCCGGGCAAGGAGGTCGCCGGCACGGTCCGGGCCGTGGGCGAAGGGGTCACCGGGCTGGAGGTGGGCGACCGGGTGGTCGCCGCGCCGCCCGGCGGCGGCCTCGCCGAGGTGGTCGTCACCGAGGCCGCCCTGACCGTGCCGGTACCGGACGGGCTCGCACTGAGCGAGGCCGCGGCCGCCCCGCTCGGCCTGGCCACCGCCATGCTGCTACTGACCGACGCGGGCCGCTTCACCGCCGGGGACACCGTCCTCGTGCACTCGGCGGGCGGCGGGATCGGCAGCGCGATCGCCCAGCTCGTGCCGCTGCTCGGCGGCGGCCTGCTGATCGGCACCGTGGGGCGCCCCGAGAAGGCCGCGGCCGCCGAGGCGTCCGGCTACCACCACGCGTACGCCCGTGACGAGCGGCTCCGCGAGGCCGTCCGGGAGGCCACCGGCGGGCGGGGCGTCGACCTCGTCCTCGACCCGCTGGGCACCGAGGCCCTGGAGCTGGACCTCGACCTGGCCGCGGTGGGCGGCCGGATCGTCCTGTTCGGCAACGCGGGCGGCGGCGACATCGGCGCGCTGCCCCCGGTCGGCCGGCTGCTCGCCGGCAACCTCACCGTCACCGGCTTCAGCCACCGCGGCCTGGCCGCCACCGCCCCCGAGCGACTGGGCCGGGCCATCGCCCGGGTCGTCGGCCTGCTCGCCGACGGCCGGCTCGCCCTGCCCGTCACCGAGCTGGCCGGCCTCGCCGACGTCCCCGCCGCCCACGACGCCATGGCCGCCGGCCGGGCGACCGGCAAGTACGTGGTGCGCGTGGGCGGTTGAGCGGCGCCGACCGCCGCGGAGGACGGGAACGGCGCGGGCGCCGTCCTCGGCTCCCGGAGGACGGACCGCGGCGGCGGCCCGGCAGCGCCTGCGCCTGCACCCGCGCCTGCCCGTAGTCCGGTCAGCGAGGGCCGGTGCGCCTCTCGAGGCGGGTGCCGTGGCGGAGGGTGATCGACATCAGGTCGCTGGGGGCGTCCAGCTCCAGGCGGTGCCAGCGGCCTCGGGGGACGATCGCGGCGGTGCCCGCCCGCAACCGCACCAGGGACTCCTCGCCGCCGGGAGCGGTGGGACGGAGGTGGAGGCGGATGCCGCCGGTCAGGCAGCACACCGCCTCCTCGGCCTCCGGGTGCATCTCCCAGTGGTCGGCGTGGACGTCGGCGTCGGTCTCCGCGTGGAACGTCGCGATCTGCCAGGCGCCGGGGTCGCCGTTCACCATCCGCCGCTCGGCGGCCCGGACGTCGCCGTCGGGGTGGATGTGCAGCGCCGAGGCGAACAGGTCGACGGGGGTCGTGGTGGTCATGATCGCGTTCCTTCCAGTCGGTTCTCCGCCCGGACGGCGGGTCGCGGGTCAGGTGCTCCGGCCCGGCGGCCGGGGAGCACGCCGATCGCCACGGCCGCCGCGAGGACGAAGAGGCCGGCGGTGACGGCCAGGCCCAGGGCGTAGCCGTCGTTGAGTGCGGCGGGGCCGGTGGCCGTGCCGGTGCGCTGGGCGGCGACGGTGGCCAGGGCGGCCAGGCCGACGCAGCCGCCGAGTTGGCGGGAGCTGTTGAGGACACCGGAGGCCGTGCCGGCCTCGTGGGGGGCGATGCCGGTGGTCGCGGCGGCGGCGACCGGGGCCAGGACCAGCCCGGTGCCGACGCTGGTGACGAGGGACGGGCCGAGGACGTCGGTGAGGAAGCCGCCGTCGGGGCTGATGAAGGCGAACCAGGCCAGGCCCGCGGCCGCCAGCAGGGCGCCGGGCACCAGGGAGGCGCGCGGGGAGCGGGCCGCGGTGACGCGGGTCGCGACGACGGTGCCCGCCACCAGGCCCGCCGAGAAGGGCAGGAACGCGGCGCCGGTCGCCGCAGCGCCCAGGCCCAGGACCTGCTGCAGGTAGAGGGAGACGAGGTAGAAGGCGGTGAACTGCCCGGCCGCGGCCAGGAACACCAGCAGGTTGGCCCCGGCGACCCAGCGGCTGCGCAGCAGGCCGAGCCGCAGCAGAGGCGCGGGCGCCCTGGATTCGACGAGGACGAAGGCGGCCAGGAGAAGGGCGGCGGCGGCGAGGGTCGCCACCGTGGCCGGGGAGGCCCACCCCCGGGCGTCCGTACGGACGACACCGAACACCAGCAACCCGACTCCGCCGGTCGCCAGGACGGCGCCGGGCACGTCCAGCCGTTCGCGCCGGCCGGGCCGTGCTCCGGCGGGTACGCCCGCCAGGACCAGGGCGAGAGCAGCGGCCACGATGGGCAGGTTGACCAGCATCACCCAGCGCCAGCCCGCGTACTCGGTGAGCAGTCCGCCCGCCAGTACGCCGAGCGCTCCCCCGGCGGCGTTGACCGCGCTCCACACCCCGAGCGCACGAACCCGCCGGGGGCCTTCGGGGAAGGTGGTGGTGAGCAGCGCGAGCGCGGCCGGCGCGGCCGCGGCGGCGCCCAGCCCCTGGCCGGCGCGGGCGGCGACCAGCTGCCAGGGCTCGCGGGCCAGGCCGCCCGCCAGGGAGCAGAGCCCGAAGACGGCCAGGCCGACCAGGAGCAGCCGCCTCCGGCCGTAGAGGTCGCAGGCGCGGCCGCCCAGCAGCAGGAGCCCGCCGAAGGTGAGCGCGTAGACGTGCACGACCCAGGACAGGTCGAGCGCCGAGAAGCCCAGCGCGGTGCGGATCGCAGGCAGGGCGACATTGACCACCGACATGTCCAGGGCGAAGACGAACTGGGCGACGCAAGCCGCCACCAGCACCGCTCCCGGGTGCCCTCGTAAGTTTTTATACATGTAAGGAAATTAGCGCGGGCGGCCGCCGTTGTCGACTCCTCGGGTCGTCGGTGCCTCGGGTCGCCGGCGCCCTGGGGACTGTCAGCGCCTCGGGACTGCGAGCGCCCCGGGGCTGTCGGCGCGTTCGGGGATGATGGGGGGCATGCCGCAACCGCCCGCACCGCGCAGATCCCCCGGCCGCCCTCCCCGCATCTCCCGCGAGGAGGTCATCGGGACGGCCCGTCGGATCGTCACCGAGGAGGGCGTGCACCGGCTGACCATGCGTCGGCTGGCCACGGAGGTCGGCAGTACGCCGATGGCGCTCTACCACCACGTCCGCAACAAGGAGGAGCTGCTCGTCCTGCTCCTCGACGACTACGCCTCACGGACGCTGCGCCGGACCGAACTGCCCGCCCCGCCCCGCGAGCGGATCGTCGCGGCCGCCACCACGATCCACGAGGCGCTCGCCGCCTGCCCCTGGATCGTGGAGGTGCTGACCGCCGACGACCTGATGTCCGCGTCCGCGCTCTGGTTCGTCGAGCAGATCGTCGACGGCCTGGTCGCCTGCGGACTCTCCCCCGAGCAGGCCGTGCACGGATACCGTGCGATCTGGTACTACACCGCCGGAGAGATCGTGGTCCGGGCGGCGGCGGCCCGGCGGCGCGCGGACGACGACCGTACGACCTACCGCGAGCGGGTCTTCGCCGAGCTCGACCCGGACGAGCTCCCCCGCCTGGCGCAGGTCGCCGGCCGCTGGGCGCCGCTGACCGCGGAGGACACCTACGCGGACGGGCTCCGGGCCCTGATCGACGGCCTCACCGCCACCCGCTGACGGGCCGACGCAGGACGCCCGCTCGCCCGACCGACCGACGCAGGACGCCCGCTCGCCCGACCGACCGACGCAGGACGCCCGCTCGCCCGACTGACGGGCCGACGCCAGGCGCCCGCTACCCGCGCCCCGAGATCGCGTCCGCCAGGCGGGCGAGCGGGGAGGTGGTGGGGCGGCCGGTGGACTCCTGGTGGTCGGCGGCATGGTAGGCCGCGTAGAGGGCGTGGACGCCGAGCCAGCGCAGCGGTTCGGGCTCCCAGCGGCGGACGGTGTGGCCGACCCAGGGCAGGCGGGTGAGTCCGGTGTCGTGGCCGAGGACGAGGTCGCGCAGGGTGCGGCCGGCCAGGTTGGCGGTGGTGACGCCGCTGCCGACGTAGCCGCCGGCCCAGCCGAGGCCGGTGGCGCGGTCGAGCTCGACGGTGGCGCACCAGTCGCGGGGGACGCCGAGCACGCCCGCCCAGGCGTGGTCGATCCGGGCGTCGGCGGCGGCGGGGAAGAAGCTGTCGAGGATCGCGCGGAGCTGGCGGACGGTGGCCGGCTGGGTGGTGCCGTCGGAGTCGGTGCGCGAGCCGTAGCGGTAGGGGACGCCGCGCCCGCCGAGGGCGATCCGGTCGTCGGCGGTGCGCTGGGCGTACATGTAGGCGTGGGCGAAGTCCCCGAGGACTTCGCGCCCCTCCCAGCCGGCCGCGGCCCAGAAGGAGGGCGGCAGCGGTTCGGTGGCGATCATCGCGGAGTTCATCGGCAGCCAGGTGCGCCGTTCGCCGCTCAGCCCGGCGGTGAAACCCTCGGTGGCACGCAGCACGTGGTCGGCGGTCACGGTGCCGTACGGGGTGACGGCCCGGGCGCGGCGGCCCGGTCCGGCGGGGTGGACGGCCGTGACCGGCGTCTCTTCGTGGATGCGCACGCCGAGCGCCCCGACCACCCGGGCGAGGCCGCGGGCCAGTTCGGCGGGCTGGATGCGCGCGCCGTACGGCGTCCAGGTGCCGCCGAGCGCGCCGGCGACACGGACCCGGCCGGCGGTCTCGCGGCCGGTCAGCAGGTGGATGCGGTCCGGACCGTAGGCGGCCTCGGCCGCGGCGAAGGCCTGGAGCCGGGCGAGCTGGGCGGGGGTGCGGGCGACTTCCAGGACGCCGCCGCGGACGATGTCCGCCTCGATGCCCTCGGCGGCGGCGGTGTCGGCCACCTCGCCGACCGCGGCGTCCATCGCGCGCTGCATCGCGGCGGCCGGCCCGGGCCCGTACCGGCGGGCGAAGGCGGACCGCCCGGCGAAGCCGTTGTAGAGCCAGCCTCCGTTGCGCCCCGAAGCGCCGTACCCGCAGAAGCGCTGTTCGAGCAGGGTGATCCGCAGCCCGGGCTCGGCCTTCTTCAGGTAGTACGCCGCCCACAGCCCGGTGTACCCGCCGCCGACGATGCACACGTCGGCGTCCGCGTCGCCCGGCAGCGCCGGCCGGGGTTCGGGCAGGCCGCTGCGCGCGTACCAGAAGGAGACGCCGCCGTTGACGGCCGGGGTGTCGTCGCCGTTGCGGGCCACGGGAACCTGCTTTCGTTCGGTGATCTGCGGGGACGCTACGCCGCGTCCTCCCGTGCGGACCACCACCACGCTGCCAGGATCCGGCCGCCGCGCCCTGCACCCTGTCAGGCTTCCCGGGCGGGCTCGCCGTCCCGCGCCTCGGCACGCCGATGCGGACGCCGGACGGCGGTTCGCCTGGCACCGGCGCCGGGCCTGGGCGGGTACCCGCCCACCGCGACCGCCGGGAGGGGCTGCGAGGGACGGCGCCCCGAGGACGGCCGGGTCACCGTTGCCCGGCCGCCCTCCGGTGGCCGCTCTTGCCCGGCCGGTTCCGCCTGGGCACCGTCCTGGCGATCTTGAGACGGTATCTTCAGCGCTCTCGGCAACTCACTGGGACCGGCGAGCCTGACTGTGCTCCGCGATCCTGGTACGACACACCAATTGATCTTTCGGGGAGGGCGTCGTGGGGAACCGTCGTCATTCAGTGGTGGCCGCCGCACTGGCGAGACGGGCGAACCACCGCTCGACCAGGTTCAGCCAGGACGCGCCGGTCGGAGTGAAATGCAGCTGGAAACGGGGTGCGCCAGCAGCCACTTCTTGACCGTCTCGGTCATGTGGGTTGCATGGTTGTCGCAGATCAGGTGCACGTCCAGGCCGGCCGGCACCTCCCGGTCCCAGCTTCGCCCAGGAACTTCTTGAACTCGGCCGTGCGGTGACGCCGGTGAAAGGCCGAACGCCCGCCAGACCCGCGAGACCGTGGACTGCGACAGGTCGACCCGCTCGGCCATCGAGCGGGTCGACCAGTGCGTGGCGTTCTTCGGCTTCGTTTCCAGAGTCACCCGGACCAGTTCGGCGACCTGCTCGTCGATGACCGTCCGGACCCGGCCGGGGCGGGGTGCGTCGCCGAGGCCGTCCAGGCGGTCCTTGAGAAAACGGCTCCGCCACTTGGAAACCTCTCCGTGGTCACCCCGGCGGCAACGGCCACCGAACTGGCTGAACGGGGAAGCCCGTCAGGCTCGACCTCGGCCCACGCCAGGACGATCCGGGCTCTCAACGCCAGGGCTTGCGGGGTGGATTAGCCCCGTACCCAGGCACCGAGCACCTGCCGCTCGTGATCCGACAACACCAGTTCGGCCAGCCTCGGCCCAGGACGTCCAATGCACCGATCAACGACAGATCAAGGAATCAGGACACTAGCCGATCGTCGAGCCCTCGACGGGTGCGGAGAGCGGGATGGTCTCGCCGGCGAAACCGGTCTTGACGAACTGCCAGGTGAGGCCGGTGATCACGCCCTTGTCGAGCGGCGCGAGCCGGGCGAAGGCGGGCTGGCTGAGGTCGATGTGGGTGGAGTCGCAGGACGGACACTGGTCCTTGACGGGCACGGTGACGGTCTTGCCCTGGTAGGTCACCTTGACCGAAATGCCCTTGCAGACAGGGTCGTTGTTCGGGTTGGCGGTGGTCCACCAGGTGTGCGAGACGGCCACCAGCAGCTGGGTGGCGGCGTTGATCCGGGTGCCGCAGGCGCCGTAGCCGGCGTCGTTGTAGTAGGTGGCCTTGCCGTTCATCGGCTTGTTGATCGGGATCGCGGCACTGGCCGAGCCTGCGGTCAGTGCGATCAGCGCGGCGGCGGCGAGCGGCGCGCCGGCCAGGATCCGGGCACTCCTGATGTTGGCGATTCGCATGGGTTCCCCTCCGATTCTTGGTGCGGACGGCATACCGAGCACGGGCGGGGCCGGGGCCTCCCCCACACTCGCCGGATCAGGCCAATTCAGCGGCGAAGCAGAGGAGTTCGAGCACGTCCGACCCTCCCGGAAAGGGACGCTATGCCGGGCCGGCCGACGAGGTCCAGACCTTTGATGTGTTGTCATGAACACAAGGCAAGATGCTTTACGAACGCGGCCGAAGGCGGGACGATACGTGACCGCAGCACGGGGTGGCGCGTTGTCAGGGCACGTTCCGCACCCCAGGAGGCCCCGTGCACCCCACGCTTCGCACCGCTCTCACCGCCGCGCTCCTCGGCGCCGCCCTGCTGGCCGGCGCCATCCCGGCCGCCGCGACCACCGCCGCACCGCGGGAGGTCAACCAGGGGTACAGCATCCCGGTCGGCGGGGTGACCGACCTCGGCGCGCTGCCCGTCCTCGGCAGCCTCGGACTGGACTTCGCCCGCCTGCTCGGCACATGAGGCGCCCCACGCGGGCGCCACTCCGCCCCGACTCCGCCCGCCCCGACTCCGCCCGCCACGACCCCGCCCGCCCCGCCGGAGCGGCGGCCGTTGACGGCGTCAGACCTGGCCGAGCGCGAACAAGGCGCCGGAGAGCGGGTGTTCGGCGGTCCGGGCGGTGGTGATGTAGAGCGTGCGCAGGTCCGGGCCGCCGAACGCACAGCTGGTCACGCGCGGCACCGGGAGCTCCACGGTGGCGAGCAGGTGTCCCTCCGGCGAGAGGCAGTGGACGGCGGCGCCGTCCCAGAACGCCACCCAGAGGTTCCCGGACGCGTCGAGGGTCATGCCGTCGGGCAGGCCCGGCAGGTGGGAGATGTCCAGCGAGCGGATCCGGCGGCCGACCGGGCCCTGCTCGGGGTACTCGTAGAGGTCGATCCGGCGGGTCGGGGTGTCGATGTGCCAGAGCCGGTCCGGCTCCGGCCAGGCCAGGCCGTTGGGGACGGACAGCCCGTCCAGGACGGCCCGCGCGCCGCCGTCGTCCTCCAACCGGTAGAGCGGGCCGGGCTGCCAGGGCTCGGCCCGCTGCATGGTGCCGGCGACCGGGCGGCCGTACGGGTCACAGGCGCCGTCGTTCATCCGGCGCTCCGGCCGGTCGGCCTCGACCGGGGCGAGCAGCTCGGTGCGCCCGGTAGCGGGGTCCAGCAGCTCGAAGCCGCGTTCGGTGGCCAGCACCGGACGGCCGTCCGGGCGGAACATCAACGCACCGGGGGTGACGGCGAGTTCGGTGACGGCGACCCGACCGCTCGACGCGTCCAGGGTGAGGACGCGGCGGTCGCGGATCCCGATCCAGTGGAGGCGGCCCTGGGAGGCGTCCCAGCGCGGGCCCTCGCCGAGGGCGAGTCGCGGGGTCTCGGCAACGGGTTCGGCACGCATCGGGTTTCTCCTCGGGGATGTCAACGGGATCTCAACGGGATCTCAAGGCAGCAGGGCCGCGGGCAGCAGGGCCGCGTGCTCGGCTCCGGGTCGGTCCAGACGTGCCGGTGACGCTCCACCGGGACGAATCCCGGCGCAACGGCGTTGCACCGCACCCTACGTGGTTCCGCTCGAACGGCGGCGGTGCGGGTGAGCGCCGGCGGCGCGGCCTTGGTGACGCCGGACCCCGGCGCCATCGCGCACCTCGCCTCCTCGCACGCGTTCGGCACCGTGCCGGGGTCCGCCGCCTTCGCGGGCGTGCAGCAGTTCCAGACTCGGTACCGTCCCCCTCGCTCGGGCCCGGGGCGTGCCCGGCAGCGCCGCGGAGCGTCTCCGGGGTTTCTTCCGCTCCGAGAGTTAGTAACTCCGGCAGGCCCGCTACAAGGCCGATCGGCACCGCGAAGCACTCCCGCCATCGTCCGGCCATCGGCCGCAACAGGGCTGCCACACCGCGGCAACACCCCTGCTCAGCAGGCAAGATGGCGATTGACAGCGGGCCTCGGCGTTCAGCACGATGAGCGCCGAACCCACTCGCAGCACGCCGGAAGGAGGGCCGATGACCACCGTTCGCCACGTCCCGTGCCCTGCCTGTCCCCGCCTCTGCCGCGGCCGTCGCCGCAGCCTCTGTTGTCGCTGAAACGCTCACCTGCTGAACGGCTGAACCTCCGAGGCCTCAAGCTCTGAGCCCCTGACGGCCCGACCGGACGGACGGGCTCGCCGGACGGGCTCCGTCCAGGGCGCGGCGCCGAGCCCTCACGTCCAGCGCCACCCGTTCTCCCCGCGAAGCCACGAAGCCGCGAACCCACGAGCCGCTGCACCGCTGCACTGCTGCACCGCGCACTCCGTGCACGCCGGCACCCTGCCCCACTCCCCACGGCCTGCACCCCCCGCCCTTCCACCTGTCCCGCCCCACCCGAAGCCCTACTCGAAGCCCCACGAATCCACGCGACATCACGCGAAAGCCGAGGTACCGCCATGACCACCGCCCTCACCGAGCTCCGCCTCACCCCGGCCGCCGGCCGGATCGGCGCGATCGTGCACGACGTCCGCCTCGGCGGCGACCTTCCCGCCGAGACGGTCGCCGCCGTCGAGGCCGCCCTGTACGAGCACAAGGTGCTCTTCTTCCGCGGCCAGGAGCACCTGGACGACGCCGAACACGAGGCGTTCGCCCGCCTGTTGGGCCAGCCGGTCGGCCACCCGACGGTGCCCAGCGCCGACGGCCGGTACATCTTCGAGCTGGACGCCACCAAGGGCGTGCGCGCCAACAACTGGCACACCGACGTCACCTTCGTGCCGTCCTACCCGAAGGCGTCCATCCTCCGCTCACTGGAGCTGCCGCCGGCCGGCGGCTCCACGGTCTGGGCCAACACCGTCGCCGCCTACCAGGACCTCCCGCAGCCGCTGAAGGTGCTGGCCGAGAGCCTGCGGGCCGTTCACACCAACGACTACGACTATGCGGCGAGCCTGGCACTCAAGCCCGAGCTGGCCGACAACGCGGAGATCGCCAGGCTGTTCCGCCAGGTGTTCGTCTCCACCGCGTTCAAGACCGAGCACCCGCTGGTCCGCGTCCACCCGGTGACCGGCGAGAAGTCCCTTCTGCTGGGTGCGTTCGCGCAGAGGATCCAGGGCGTGTCCGGCACCGACAGCCGGGCTCTGATCGCGCTGTTCCAGCGCTACATCGAGCGCCTGGAGAACACCGTGCGCTGGGAGTGGCAGGTCGGCGACGTGGCGATCTGGGACAACCGGGCGACCCAGCACTACGCCGTCAACGACTACGGCGACGAGCCGCGCCTGGTCCGCCGGATCACCCTGGACGGCGACCTGCCGGTGGGCGTGGACGGCGCCCCGAGCCGGCTGCTGGAGCCGGTCGAGCCACCGAAGGTGGCCGGCCTCGTCCCGGCCGAGGAGCTGGAGGCCTCACTCCAGGCCTGAGCCGGCCCGCCCGTCACTCGCCAGGAACCGCCGGTCCGACCGGGGTGGCTGCTCTGACCGCCCTCATCACGACCCTCCCGCACGACCGCAACCCACCACCCCTGCGAAGGACCCGCCTTGACCGCGTTCACCACTCCCTCCGCCCCCGGCCTCTCCCGCCGCGCCCTGCTGCGCGGGGGCCTCGCCGGAGCCGGTCTGCTGACGCTGGCGGCCTGCCGCTCGGCCGCGGACACCGCCTCCTCCGCCGCGAGCGGCCCGGCGGCCCCACGCCGCGGCGGCGTCCTCACGGTGGGCACCGGCATCGACTTCACCCCGAGCCTGCTCTTCGCCCAGAGCGCCAACACCCTCGTCCAGCGCCTGGTCTTCAACACCCTCACCAGATACGACGACAGGCTCCGGCCGCAGCCCGAGCTGGCCACCTCCTGGCAGCTCGGCGCCGACGGCACCAGCGTCACCCTCAAGCTGCGCGAGGACGTGCTCTTCCACAGCGGCCGCAGGTTCACCGCCGACGACGTGGTGTTCGCCGTCAAGAACCTGCAGAACCCGGCCCGTTCGGCCCAGCTGCGTTCCACCGCGGCAGCCGTCACCGACTTCCGCAAGAACGGCGACTTCGAGCTGACCCTCGTCCTCGCCCACCCGGTCAGCAACCTCTTCGACCTCTTCGAATTCATGATCATCCCCGACTCGGCCACCGTCGAGAACGCCGTCGCCGGCACCGGGCTGGTCGGCACCGGCCCGTTCACCCTCACCGACCGCAAGCCCGGCAGCTCGATCACCTTCGCCCGCAACGAGAAGTACTGGAACCCCGGCCGCCCCTACCTCGACGGGGTCGAGATCCGGATCATCCCGCAGGCCGAGTCGCTGCTCTCCTCGCTCAGGACCGGCCAGACCCACCTCTCCTACACCGTCCGCGGCAAGGACGTGGCCACCCTCAAGAACGACCCGCAGTTCCTGGTCAAGCAGTACGACACCGGCTCCGGCGCCTACTACATCGGCGCCGACCTCACCGCCGAGCACGTGAACGACAGGCGCGTCCGGCAGGCCATCGCCTGGGCGGTGGACCGCGACCGGCTGGTACAGCAGGCACTCGGCGGCTACGGCACCGTCTCCTCCGCGCCCTGGCCCAAGTCGTCGCCCGCCTACAGCGACGCCAACGCCACCCGCTACACGCACGACCCGGACAAGGCCCGGGCGCTGCTCAAGGAGGCCGGACTGGCCACGATCACCCTGCCGTTCGCGCACTCCAACGAGCCCGGCGCGACCGCGGTCGCCCAGATCCTGCAGTACGACCTCAAGCAGGTCGGCATCGAGACGGTGCTCCAGCCCACCGACTCGCCCACCATGCAGAAGCAGCTCATCTCCCAGTCCATGCCCGCGCTCTGGACGCTGAGCCACGGCTTCGCCCAACTCCACCCCGCCACCCTCGCGGTGAGCGCCTACCCGTTCAACGAGGCCAGGAACAGTTCGCACTTCGGCTCGCCCGCCTACACCGACGTCGTCCGGAAGGCCTGGCAGCGCCCGGACAGCGACAGCGCCGAGGCCAGGGCCCTCTACCAGCAGATCACCGACGTGCTGCTGGACGAGGAGTTCGTGATCGACCTCGCCATCGCCGGGCTGGTGGAGGTCGCCGGCAGCAAGGTCCGCGGCACCGACCTCAACAAGTTCGGCTACCTCAACCTCGACGACGCCTACCTCACGGCCTGACCGATGCGTACCTTCCTGTTCAAACGGCTCCCCTCCGGGCTGCTCGTCCTCGCCCTCGCCTCCTTCGTGGTCTTCCTCATCCTCCGGCTGATCCCCGGCGACCCGGCCACCTCGCTTGCCGGTCCCGACGCCGGGCCGGAGGCCGTCGGCGCCGTCCGCGCCCGGCTCGGCCTCGACCAGCCGCTGCTCTCCCAGTACGCCGGCTGGCTCGGCCACCTCGTCACGGGCGACCTCGGCCCCAGCTACGCGATCGGCGGGCAGGTCGCCGACCTGATCGGCAACGGCCTCGGCGCCACCATCCAACTCACCCTCGGCGCCCTGCTGCTGGTGATCGTCATCGCGCTGCCGCTGGGGGTGCTCGGCGCGACCACCAGGCGCCGCCCGGTCGCCGCCGCCGTCCACGCCTTCACCACCGCCGTCCTGGCCGTCCCGCCGTTCGTCACCGGCGTCCTGCTGGTGCTGCTCTTCGCCGTCACCCTCGGGCTGCTGCCGGCGGGCGGCCACGAGTCGCTGCTCGACCAGCCCGACCTCGCCGTCCAGTACCTGCTGATGCCCGCCGTCTGCCTGGCCCTGCCGAGCGCCGCCGTGCTCGCCCGCTACCTCAAGGACGGCATGGAACGCGCCCTCGCGGAGGACTACGTCCGCACCGCCACCGCGCTCGGCGTCTCCCGCCGGCGGATCGTCTGGCAGCACGCGCTGCCCAACGCGCTGCCGCCCGCGATCACCGTGCTCGGCCTGCAGATCGGCCAACTCATCGCCGGCGCCGTCCTGGTGGAACGGATCTTCGCCTGGCCCGGGCTCGGCCAGCTGATCGAGCAGGGCGTGATCCGCCGCGACTACCCCGTCGTACAGGACCTCCTGCTGCTGATCGTCGCCGTCTACGTCACCGTCCAGTTGCTCACCGACCTGGTGTACGCGTGGCTGGACCCCCGGATCCGGTGGGAGTAACCCGATGACCGCGCTGACCGCCCACCCGCCGCACGCCGCCGCCCGGCCCCGCAACCGCTACCTGGCCGGGCTGCTGACCGGCCGCGGCCTCACCGGCCTCGCCCTCGTCGGCGTGGTCGCACTCGCCGCCCTCCTCGCCCCGCTGCTCACCGACGTCGACCCGAACGCCCAGAGCGCGCTCGCCCTGGCCGGCCCCAGCACCGAACACCCCTTCGGTACGGACGACATGGGCCGCGACCTGTTCAGCCGGGTGCTGCACGGGATCGGCACCGACCTGGCGATCACCTTCGGCGCCGTTCCGGTCGGCGCCCTCCTCGGCTGCTCCCTCGCCCTGCTCGCCGCCTCCTCCCGCTGGGCCGACCTCACCGTGCAGCGCGTCTTCGACCTGCTGCTCGCCTTCCCCGGCCTCATCCTCGCGCTCGCCGTCACCGCCGTCCTCGGCCCCGGCCGCTGGCCGGTCCTCATCGTCATCGGCCTCGCCGAAATCCCTGGCTTCGGGCGCCAGTTGCGGGCCGGGATCCTGGTCCAGCGGGAGCGCGAGTACGCGCTCGCCGCCCGGGTCGGCGGCGCCTCCCGGCTGCGGGTACTGCTGCGCCACGTCGTCCCCAACGCCGCCGACCCGCTGATCGTGCAGACCGCCGTCGCCCTCTCCATCGGCGTCTTCATCGAGGGCGCGATGAGCTTCCTCGGCCTCGGTGTCCGGCCGCCGGAGCCCACCCTCGGCTCGATCCTCAGCCAGTCCGTCGCCTACCTCTCCACCCACCCCACCTTCGCGGCGGCCCCGCTGGCCGCCACCACCGCCCTGGTCCTCGGCTTCACCCTGATCGCCGAGGCCCTGAACAAGGGGATCCGCCGATGAGCCGCCCCGTCCTCCACGTCCGTGACCTCACCGTCGAGTTCGACGGCACCAAGGCCGTCGACGGGCTCGGCTTCGAGGTGGCCGCCGGAGCCACCCTCGGGCTGGTCGGCGAGTCCGGCTCCGGCAAGTCCACCACCGCGCTGGCACTGCTGCGGATGCTGCCGGCCGGCGGGCGGATCACCGGCGGCTCGGTCGAGCTGGCCGGGCAGGACCTCGCCACGCTGCCCGAGAGCGACCTGCGCGGGCTGCGCGGCCGGCGGATCGCGATGATCTTCCAGGACCCGATGTCCTCGCTCAACCCGGTGCTCACCGTCGGCAGGCAGCTCGACGAGGCCCTGCGGGCGCACGGCGGCGCGGGCAAGGCCGAACGGGCCGCCCGGGCCGTCGAGCTGCTCGACCTGGTCGGCATCCCCTCCGCCGCCGGACGGCTGCGCGACCACCCGCACCAGTTCTCGGGCGGCCAGCGCCAGCGCATCATGATCGCGCTCGCGCTCGCCAACAGGGCCGAGGTGCTGGTCGCCGACGAGCCGACCACCGCCCTCGACCCGACCGTCCAGCAGCAGATCCTGCGGCTGCTCGCCCGCATCAACCGGGAGACCGGCACCGCGCTGGTGGTGATCAGCCACGACCTCGGCGTGATCGCGCAGACCTGCCGCCGGATCCTGGTGATGCGCGGCGGCCAGGTGGTCGAGGAGGGCGAGACCGCCGACGTCCTCGCCGCACCCCGACACCCCTACACCAAGCGGCTGCTGGCCGCCGTGCCACGGCTGGAGGAGCCCTCCGGTGCCGCCGCCAACAGCACCCCTGGGTCCGAACCACTGCTCACCGTCACCGGCCTGGGCAAGACGTACGGTCCGCGCCGGCGGGCGGTCACCGCCCTGGACGGCATCGACCTGGAGCTGCACCCCGGCGAGACGCTCGGGCTGGTCGGCGAGTCCGGCTCCGGCAAGTCGACGCTGGCGCGCGCCCTGGTCCAGGTGCACGCGCCCTCGTCGGGCTCGATCCGCTACCGCGGCGAGGAGTTCGGGCTCGGCGGGGAGCGCGCGGCCCGCCGCGAGGTGCAGATGGTCTTCCAGGACCCGTACGCCTCGCTCAACCCGCGGATGACCGCCGGCCAGATCATCGCCGAACCGCTCGTCGCCCACGGCCTCGGTGACCGCGCCGCCCGGGAGCGGCGGGTCGCCGAACTGCTCCGCCAGGTCGGGCTGGAGCCCGCCATGGCCGGCCGGCACCCGCGCTCCTTCTCCGGCGGACAGCGCCAACGCATCGGCATCGCCCGGGCGCTGGCGCCCGAGCCGCGCGTGCTGATCTGCGACGAGCCGGTCTCCGCACTGGACGTCTCCGTCCAGGCCCAGGTGATCGAGCTTCTCGCCCACCTGCAACGCGAACTCGGCCTCGCCGTCCTCTTCATCGCCCACGACCTCGCGGTGGTCCGCCGGGTCAGCCACCGGATCGCGGTGATGCACCGCGGCCGGATCGTCGAGACCGGCCCGGCCGACCGTGTCGTCACCGCGCCCGAAGACCCCTACACCGCCGAACTCCTGGCCGCCGTACCGCGCCTGGAGTCCGCCTCCCGCCTCACCACCCGGAGCACCGTATGACCGGCACGCCCGATCCCGAGCCGCACGACCCGCACCGCCGCGACCCGTACGCCGGGTTCGCCGGCACCGTCGGCCGCACCTTCGGCGCCTCCACGCCCGCCTGGCCGGCGCGCGTGCGCCCGCGCGAGGGCGCGCCCAACATCGTCGTCGTCCTGATCGACGACATGGGCTACAGCGACATCGGCCCGTTCGGCTCCGAGATCCCCACGCCCACCCTCGACCGGCTCGCGGCCGACGGCGTCAGGCTGGCCAACTACCACACCATGCCGCTCTGCTCCCCCGCCCGCGCGGCGCTGCTCACCGGCCTCAACCCGCACCGGGTCGGCTACTCCTTCGTGGCCAACGCCGACCCCGGATTCCCCGGTTACGGCATGGAGGTGGCCGGCGACATCCCCACCCTCGCCGAACTGCTGCACGACCAGGGCTACGCCACCTACGCCGTCGGCAAGTGGCACCTCACCCGCGACTCCGCCTCCAACGCCGCCGACAGCCGCGCCAACTGGCCCCTGCAGAAGGGCTTCGACCAGTACTACGGCGTCCTCGAAGGCCTCACCAGCCTCTTCCACCCGCACCAACTCGTCCGCGACAACAGCCCCCTGGACATCGACGAGTTCCCGGACGACTACTACTACACCGACGACATCACCGACCAGGCCATCGCCATGGTGAAGTCGCTGCGCGCACACGACGCCGAGAAGCCCTTCCTCCTCTACCTCGCGCACAACGCCGTCCACGGCCCGCTCCAGGCCAAACCGGCCGACCTCGCCCGCCACCGGGGCCGCTACGACGGCGGCTGGGACGAGCTCCGCGCCGCCCGCTTCGCCCGCCAGCTCGCCGCCGGCCACTTCCCGCCCGGCACCGAACTGCCCGAGCGCAACGGCGAGACCGGCTACGACGTCGGCCCGTGGGACGAACTCACCGACGTGCAGAAGAAGCTGTACGCCCGCTACATGGAGGTGTACGCGGCGATGGTCGACAACGTCGACCAGAACCTCGGCCGGCTCACCGACACCCTCGCCGCGCTCGGCGAACTCGACAACACCATCATCGTGTTCACCTCCGACAACGGCGGCACCGGCGAGGGCGGCGCCGAGGGCACCCGCAGCTACTTCAGCCGCTTCGTCCACCACCCCGGCCTGCCCGAGGACTGGAACCCCGACGTCGAGCGCGAGATCGGGCTGATCGGCGGCCCGCAGAGCCTGGTCCACTACCCGCGCGGCTGGGGCATGGCCTCCAACACCCCGTTCCGCTTCTACAAGGGCCAGACCTACGCGGGCGGCGTCCGGGTGCCCTTCGTCCTCTCCTGGCCGGCCGGTCTGCCGCGCGCCGAGGGCGACGCCGGCGTCCGCCCGCAGTACCAGTACGTCACCGACATCCTGCCCACCCTGCTCGAACTCGCCGGCGTGGAACGGCCGTCGGACCGCGCCGGGCAGCCGGTGCAGTCGCTCGACGGCACCAGCTTCGCCCCCGTCCTGCGGACACCGGACGCCGCCTCCACCCACCCCGAGCAGTACTGCGAGATGACCGGCAACCGCAGCTACTACCGCGACGGCTGGAAGCTCGTCACCCTGCACCGCTTCGGCGCACCCTACGACGACAGCGAGTGGGCCCTGTACGACCTGCGCACCGACCCTACCGAGATCCGCGACGTCAGCGCCGAACACCCTGGCCTGGTAAAGGAGTTGGCCGCCGCATGGGAGGCCTCCGCCTGGCGCGACGGCGTCTTCCCGCTGGCCGACGGGAGCGGCGCGCTCGCCCTGCGCGGCCCGGAGGCCGACCGGCTACGCCGCCCGGTCACCCTGCTGGCCGGCACGCCCGAGCTGGAGCGGTACCGCTCCTCCCGCCTGATCTCGTTCCGCTCCTTCGCCGTCGAGGTGGAGCTGGACGCCCACGGAGCCGACGACCAGGGCGTCCTCGTCTCCCACGGCGACCAGGGCGGCGGCTACAGCCTCTACGTCGAGGACGGCCGGCTCCGCTTCGCCTACAACCAGTACGGCGACCTCTTCGAAGCCGACGCCGGCCCGCTCGCCCCCGGCGCCCGCCGGATCACCCTGGAGGCCACGGCGGTGGCCGACCTCAAGTGGGAGTTCCGCGTCCTGGTCGACGGCGCCGAGGGAGGCCGGCTCGGCCCCGTCCACCAGCTGATCGGCATGGCCCCCTTCCAGGGCATCAGCGTCGGCGTCGACCGCAAGTCCCCCGTCTCCTGGCCGGTGTACGAGCGCCACCGCTCCTTCCGGTACACCGGCGGGCTGCGCGCCGTCACCTACCTTCCCGGCGAGCCCGCCCCGTACGACCCCGAGACGGTCGCCCGGGCCCTGCGCGAGGCGGCCGCGGCCTTCGAGTAGCCCCACACACGCCCACCGCACACCCCGCCGCACACCCCGCCGCACACCCGGCCGCTCTGCAGCCGCTCACCCGGCCGGCCCCCGCACCCAGGGCCGGCCGGGTTAGGCTCGTCCCGTCCGCACGGCACACACTCAGGGGGGACCTGTGATCGGCGAACTGCTGCCCGAGACCGTCGTGGTGGAGGTCGCGTACGACGACCCGCCGCAGGCCCGGCTCGAACCGGAGGAAGAGGCCGTCATCGCCCGCGCCGTCGACTCCCGGCGGCGCGAGTTCACCACCGTCCGCCACTGTGCCCGTCTCGCCCTGGGCCGCCTCGGCTTCCCCTACCGCGCCCTCGTCCCCGGCCTGCGCGGCGCCCCCGGCTGGCCCGACGGCGTGGTCGGCAGCCTCACCCACTGCGCCGGGTTCCGCGGCGCCGCCGTCGCCCGCGCGGGCGACGTCGTCTCCCTCGGCATCGACGCCGAGCCCGCCCTCCCCCTCCCCGAGGGCGTCTTCGAGGTCATCGCCCTCCCCGCAGAGCAGAAGCGCATCGCCGAACTGCTCGCCGAGCACCCCGACACCCCGTGGGACCGGATCCTGTTCAGCGCCAAGGAGTCCGTCTACAAGACCTGGTTCCCGCTCACCCACCTCTTCCTCGACTTCAGCGAGGCCGACCTCACGCTCGGCACCGACGGCACCTTCCACGCCGAACTCCTCGTCCCCGGCCCGGTGGTCGACGGCCGGCGCCTCGACTCCTTCACCGGCCGGTGGACCGTGCGCAACGGCCTCCTCGCCACCGCGATCACCGTCCTGCCGTGACCGTCACCTACGTCGTCGACGGCACCCGGATCACCACGCTGGAGGACTTCTGGGCCGAGGCCGGCCGCTCCATCGGCTGCGGCGGCTACTTCGGCCGCAACCTCGACGCCTTCGCCGACTGCCTCCGCGGCGGCTTCGGCACCCCCGACGACGGCGACTACGTGATCGAGTGGCGTGACCACGAGACCTCCCGCCACCACCTCTCCCACCCCGAGACGGCCCGTCAGCTGGAACTGACGCTCGCCCGCTGCCACCCCACCAACCGCGACCGGGTGGCCGCCCGCCTCGCCGAGGCCCGGGCCGGCCGGGGCCCTACCGTCTTCGACTGGCTGGTGGAGATCATCGAGGACGAACTCCCCGGCGGGCTGCGGCTGCGCTGACCCGGCGGTGCGACGATCGGGGCCGGCCGGCCGGTGCCGTGCCGCCCTCCGTCAGTACGGGGCCCGTCGTCCGCCGGCGCCGCCCGTCGCCCGCCGTTACCGGTCTTCGCCCCGGCCCCGCCCTTTACCTCGGCAAGACCGGAGATGGCCGTTTCCGATCGATTTGTGCCTTCCTAGCGACAGTGTCGTAACAGGCGCGCTCGGGCGGCCGGACCGCCTCCGAGCTGCGGCTATGCTGTGCGGCGGCCTTGACGGGCCGTGAGTGAAACGGGGGCAGGACAATGACCGACAGCACAGGAACGGGCTTCACCGCCCACCCGGAGAAGCTGGACTCGGCGGCGGGCAAGCTGACCACCGCGGGCAATGACGTGGGGACGATCCGCGACACCCTGGGCCGGCTGAGCATGTCCGGCGAGGACACCTTCGGGCCGTACGGCGCACCGGAGGCGGCGAAGGCCTTCTGGTCGGCCTGGCAGGACGAGCTGGGCGTCAACACCGACGCGCTGCACGACCTCGGCGACAAGGTCGGCAAGACCGCCGCCAACTACGCGGGCGTGGACGGCAAGATCTCCCAGCACCTCCAGGCGCGGTGACCGGTGCCCGACCACGACGCACATCCGCTGGGCATCGACCCGGGCAGCCACCGGGCCCAGGTCGAACGCCTCAAGAAGACCATCGACGAGTCGCACGGCATGTGGGGCGCCGGCGACCTCAAGTACGCGGTCCACGACGCCCTGCAGCTGGACGCGCCGAAGGGGGACCCGGGGAAGCTGGGCGAACTGGCCGCCGCCTACCACAACGCGGGCAGTCAGCTCGACCAGGTCCAGCTGGAGGTCGCCCGGACCGCGTCCGAGCGGCTCCCGGAGGCCTGGACCGGCCAGGTCGGCGAGAAGGCCGTCGAGGTCGTCAGGGCCTCCGCCGACGACCTGCAGCGCTGCCGCGAGACCCTGGCCAAGGGGCACGACCAGCTCAAGGCGCTCGCCGGCTCCCTCGGCGAGGCGCAGTCGCTGCACGGCCAGGGCGACGCCCCGCTGCGGGAGGCGCTGGGGCTGCTGCACGACATCACCGTCGGCGGCGCACCCGACCCGGTGCACTGGGACGACGACAAGATGCACTCGGCCCACGCCAAGGCCAAGGACGGCATCAAGTCGATGTTCGACGCGGCCGTGAAGGCCGAGGACGCCGGCCGGGCCGCGGCCCGCGAACTGAACGGGCTGGCGGGCAAGGCGCTGGCCGGCAAGTTCAAGAACAAGGGGCTCGGCGCGGCCGACAAACTGGTCCTCGTCGACGCCTCCCTCCTGGGCAGCGACAGGGCCGGTGCGATCCTCACCGCCAACGACGTGACCCGGGCCGGCCAGTTCATGGACAAGATGAGCGACGCCGACCGGGCCCGCTTCGACGAGCTGCTGGCCGGCGCGAAGTCCCCGGAGGAGCGCGCCTACCTGATGAAGGCGCTGGCCGCCGGACACAGTTACGACGAGGTCAAGGCCTTCGGGGCGCAGATCCACGAGCACGGCGACGACCCGAACTGGCTGGCTCAGCGGATCTCCCCGGTGCAGCTCACCTCCCTCTCGTCCGACACGAACGGCACCGGCTACGGGGGCGTCGACTGGGGTCAGGGCCAGCACCCGACCTGCGTCGCCGCCTCGACCGTCACGGCCCGGGCGATGGTCGACCCGATGTTCGCCTTCCAGCTCACCACTGGCGGCCACCCCGGCGATCCGAAGTTCGACAACGGCCAGGCCGCGAAGGACCGTTGGGACAAGGAGACGAACCGGGTCTACGACGAGCGCAGCTGGTGGGGCAGCTGGCAGGACGGCATGTCCGACGGCGACTCCAAGGACGTCGCCAACGACGAGATCGGCAAGCACACCGGCGCGAGCTACCGCACCGTGGACCTGGAGGGCGCCGAGCAGCGCCGCGACGTGCTCGCCAAGGTCGAGGAGGCGGTGGACCAGGGCAAGCCGGTGCCGGTCGGCGTCAAGGAGGACACCTGGTTCCGTCCCGACGGCCACCAGATGATGATCATCGCGCACCGCGGCGACCAGCTGGAGATCTACAACCCCTGGGGTTACACCGTCTGGGTCAGCGAGAGCGACTTCGTCAACAACCGCATGGAGGGCGCCGCCGCCGGTGGCGGAATGCCCGTCGCCGACCACGTCCAGCTCCCCAAGTGAGGCCGCTGTGAGCACTCCACAGTCCATGAGCGACAGCCAGCTGGCCGCGCTCGACATCGAGATCCTGCTGCGCTTCGGCCTGCCGTCGGAGGGGGCGCACCGCTCGGCCCTGTTCGGGGACGGCGCGGTGGCCGCCGCCATCGCCGCCGACCGGCTGGGCGTGCTGCCGCGTGCGCTCGTCTTCCTCGGCGAGGTGGTCAAGGCGGGCGGCACCCGCTACGCGGCCGGTCTGCCCGAACCGCTGCCGGGCCCGGCTGCGGCCGTGGCCCGGGGGTGGCTGGAGGCGGCCGCGATGGTCGTCCAGGACCCCTCGGGGGACTTGCTGGTCGCCCGCTGGCTGGACGCGGTCGCCGCCGTCCTCGCCCTGCGGGTGACCAACCGGGAGGCGACGCCATGACGCGACGGCGGATTCTGCTGACGGTGGCCGGCGCACTGGTCGTCGTGGTCGCGGCGGGAGCGGTGGGAGTCCACCTGCTGACCCGGGGCAAGCTCGACCACGGCAAGGTGTTCACCGCGGCGTCGGGACAGCTCACCGTCAAGCCGGGGCAGCTGTTCTCGATCGAGGTCGACGCGCACCCGTCCTGGGGAGACGAGTGGACGGTGGCCGTGCCGCGCCCCGACACGGCCACGGTTCAGGTGTCGGACGAGGAGTACGTCGCCAACCTCCACCTCCTCGGCAGGTCCGACGGCGTGTTCGGTTCGGGCGGCCGCCACTTCTTCGTCTTCCGTGCCATGGGCCCCGGCCGGACGGAGATCGCCCTGCACAACCTTTACGCGGGCGGGGTGATCGCGCCGCCCGCCGACATGGCACCCGAACAGGTCGACCGCCGCTTCACCGTGGACGTGCGGGCGTAGGGCGGGGTCTTCGGTCGGACGCGCCGTAGGGGCGGGCCCCCTACGGCGCGTCCGTCTGCTCAGCCCAGCACGTCCGAGAGCCGGACGAAGCGCCTGCCGTCGGCCAGCAGCGCCGGGAGGGCGGCGGCGAAGCCTGGGGCCGTACCGCCGGCGGGGTGGTTCATGTGGGCGATGACGATGCCGCCGGGCGGGGTGGCCGCGACCTCCTGGCGGACCTGGCTCCCGGTGAAGGTGGCGCCGCCGTCGGCGTTGACGGTGAAACCGGCGATACGCTGGCCGACGTCGGCGGCGATGCGGGCGGCCACGTCGTCGTAGTGGGCGGTGCCCGAGCGGAAGAAGCGGGGCGCGTGGCCGAGCAGGGCGGCGAGCTTCTCCCTGTTCCCGGCGACCTCGTCGTACGCGTCGGCCGCGTCGCCGGTGCCGGCGATGCCGTAGGCGGAGCGGCCGGTGACGGAGAGGGGCCGGTGGAGCGTGCCGTGGTTGGCGATCTCGAACAGCGGGTCGCCGGCGAGGCTCTCGAACTCGGCGGGGTTGGCGTCGATCCAGCGGGCGTTGAGGAAGAGGGTGGCGGGGACGTCGTGGCTGCGGAGGAGCTCGATGAGGTCGGCGTCGTAGCCGGAGCCGCCGGGGCCGCCGCAGGCGTCGAAGGTGAGCGCGGTGGCCTGCTCGCCGTCGGGCAGTGCGGTGATCACACCGGACACCTCCAGGCCCCAGTCGGCCGGCTCGACGGCCCCGTACCGGTCCACCGCCACGGCCCGGGTGAAGGCGGGACCAGCGGGCGCAGCCGGCACGGCCTGCGCGACCTGCGTCACCGGTGCGGACGGCACGGACGGCGCGGCGGAGACGACCGGCGCAGCCGGCTCCGGGGTGGCCGGCGCCGTCGGCGCGGACGGCCCCGGGGTGGCGGGAGCAGCCCCGGCCGGCACCGCCGCCATCACCCGTTCGGCGGGCCTTGCAGTCGCCTGACACCCCGCCAGTGCGCTCCCGGCCGCAACGATCAGCAGTGTCCGCCGACTCAGCGACATGCCCACCTCCACACATATCCGGCATTCCGATCATCTGTTTCTATGAACCGATCGATCGTCACCCGCCGCAACCCCACCCGGCCGTCCCGGCACCCGCCGCCTCGGCCCCCCGCCGGCCCGTCCACCGTCCGTTGCGGCACCCGTCCGTTGCGGCACCCGTCCATTCCGGCACCCGTCCGGTCCGGCACCCGTCCGGTCCGGCACCCCGCACAGGGAGTCCCCGATGCCCGCCACCCCCGCCACCCCCGCCACCCTGCTCACCGGCCTCGCGCTCGGCGAGTCCCCCCGCTGGCACGACGGCCGGCTCTGGGTCTGCGACTGGGGAGCCCAGGAGCTGCTCACCGTCGACGGGGACGGCGCCGCCACCGTGGCCGCCCGCATCCCCTCGTTCCCGTTCTGCATCGACTGGCTGCCCGCACCCGACGGCCGCCTGCTCGTCGTGGCCGGCAGCGACCGGCAGCTGCTGCGCCGCGAGGCGGACGGCGCGCTCACCCCGTACGCGGACCTGCGGGCGGTCTGCGACCGGCCGTGGAACGAGGTGGCCGTGGACGGGCGCGGCAACGCGTACGTCAACTGCATCGGGTTCGACCTGATGGGCGGCGAGGACGCAGGACCGGGGCTGCTCGCGCTGGTCACCCCGGACGGGGCCGTCCGGCAGGTGGCCGGGGACCTCGCCTTCCCCAACGGGATCGCCCTCACCCCGGACGGCTCGACGCTGATCGTCGCCGAGTCGTACGCGGGCCGGCTCACCGCGTTCACCGTCGCGCCGGACGGCGGCCTGACCGACCGGCGGGTCTGGGCGGCGGTCGAGGGTTCGGCCCCGGACGGGATCGCCCTGGACGCGGAGGGCGCGCTCTGGTTCGCGGACGTGCCGAACCGCTGCTGCGTCCGGGTGCGCGAGGGCGGCGAGGTGGTGCAGCGGGTCACGCTCGACCGGGGGTGCTTCTCGTGCGCGCTGGGCGGCCCGGACGGTCGGACGCTCTACCTGACCGCCGCCGAGTGGCCGCCGCCGGAAGGCGCCCGGACCGGGCAGGTGCTGGCCGTGCCGGTGGACGTCCCGGGTGCAGGCGGTCCGGGTGCGGGCGGTCCGGGTGCGGGCGGTCCGGGGCTCCTTCACTGACCCGCCGTACGCACGTGGGGCCCGGCTCACCGCGGGTTCACCGGCGCGGGTAGGGAGGCGGGCGAGCCGGCGGGGAATCCGCCCGTCGCCGCTGCCCGAGACCGGAGGCCCCGATGACCGACCGCGACGACCCGCAGCCCGATCGGCAGCACGCTCTGCCCGGCGGCCGACAGCCCCTCCTCGACCGCCGCGACCTCCTCCGGACCGGCCTGGCCGGGGGCGCCGTCACCGCCCTCGGCCTCGCGGCCACCGCCACCTCCGCCCAGGCGGCGGACGCGGCGGGGATGCCACCCGACCGGACGATCACCCTCACCGGCCATCTCCCCACCGGCGCACCCGACTTCGTCTACCTGCCCTTCGAAGTCCCCTCCGGCGTACGGGAGATCGCCGTCTCCTACGGCTACGACAAGCCGCCCGTCCCCGCCGGCACCCCGGGCAACTCCTGCGACATCGGCCTCTTCGACGAACGCGGCACCGACCTCGGCGGCCGCGGGTTCCGCGGCTGGTCGGGCGGGTTCCGTACCGAGTTCACGGTCGCCCGCGACCAGGCGACGCCCGGCTACCTCCCGGGCCCGATCCGCCCGGGGGCGTGGAACCTCGTACTCGGCCCCTACCAGGTGGCCCCGCAGGGCCTCGACTACCACGTGGCGATCACGCTCAGGTTCGGCGTGCCGGGGCCGGAGTTCACCCCGTCCTACCCGCCCGAGCGGGCACGGGGGCGCGGGCGTGCCTGGTACCGGGGCGACTGCCACCTGCACACCGTGCACTCGGACGGGCGCCGGCTGCCGGCCGAGGTGGCGGCGGGCGCACGGGCGGCCGGGCTGGACTTCATCGTGTCGACGGACCACAACACCACCTCGTCGCACGGTGTCTGGGGCCCGCTCGCCGGACCGGACCTGCTGATCGTGACTGGCGAGGAGGTCACCACCCGCAACGGCCACTGGCTGGCACTCGGCCTGCGCCCGGGCCAGTTCGTCGACTGGCGGTACCGCTCGCGCGACGAGGCGTTCCCCCGCCTCGCCCGGCAGGTCCGCCGCCAGGGCGGCCTGGTGGTGCCCGCGCACCCGTACTGCCCCTACGTCGCCTGCCAGTGGAAGTTCGGCTACCAGGACGCCGACGCGGTGGAGGTCTGGAACGGCCCCTGGACGTACGACGACGAGTCGGCCGTCGACACCTGGGACGCGGGGCTCGCCGTCGCCCTGCGGGAAGGGCGCTCGTGGCTGCCGGCCGTCGGCAACAGCGACGCCCACAGCGCCCCGCAGGTCATAGGCTCCCCGCACACCGTCGTCCGGGCGGAGGACCTCACCCGCGACGCCGTCCTCGACGGCCTCCGCTCCGGGCGCAGCTGGATAGCCGAATCGGCCACCGTCCAGCTGGAGTTCACCGCCACCGGACACGGCCGCCAGGCCTGCATCGGCGAGCAGCTCACCGTCCCCGCGGACGCCCCGGTGGACGTACGCCTCGCCGTCTCCGGCGTCCCGGGCGGCACCGTCCGGTTCCTCACCGACGAGGGCCAGCTGCACCAGGAGTCGTTGCCCGCCGACGGCACGGGCACCGTCGTCTGGCGGACGACGGCCTCGCTCGCCGCCTTCGTCCGGGCCGAGGTCCGCCACCCGAAGGCCGACGGCACCCCGGGGAGGGGCAATGCGATGGGACCCGACCTTCCGTGGGGCCCGATGGCGGCGCTGACCAATCCGATCGTGCTGCGGCCGGCGGCCCCGCCGCAGGAGCAGTCCGCGGAACAGCCGGCAGAGCCGTCGGCGGACCGGTCCCCGGAGCAGTCCGCGGACCGGTAGGGGGGAGGACTCGGGGTACCGCCGTGGACTAGGTTGATCTCCGACAGCAGTCAGTCGTAGGGGCGAGGCACCCGGCTGTCCGTACCCGGGTCCGACCCGCCCCGGCACCCCGTCCGCCCCCGGCCCGCGAAGGGATCAGCAGCCGTGAACCGTACGACCGTAGGTGGGCCGGAGATCGGGGGCGGCCGCGGCGCCGGCGGCGTGGTCGTGCTGGCCGACCCGGCCGGAGCCGGGAGCGGCACGGTCGCGCCCCTGCTGGCGGACGCCCTCCACCCGAGCGTCCACCTGCGGGCGGACGACTTCCAGCGGGCGGTCCGGCAGGGCTACGTCCCGGCGCACCTGCCGGAGGCGCGGCGGCAGAACACGACGGCTCTGGCCGCCACGGCGCAGGCCGCCTTCGCGTTCGCCACCGGCGGGTACCAGGTGGTGGTGGAGGCGGCGGTGGAACCGGCGGCACTGGACGCCTTCCGCCGTGAGAGCCGTACTACCGGGGCGGCCCTGCACTACGTGGTGCTGCGGCCGGCGGGTGCGCCGGCCGAACCGGGCACGCCGGACCGGCACGCGGTGGACGCCGAGCCGGTCGCACCGGAGGAGGCGGCCGGGGCCGTCCTGGCCGGCCTGGCACAGGGAGCGTTCCTGCTGGGGTGGTGAGGGCTCGGCGGTGAGGCCTCCGTGGTGAGGCTTCCATGGTGAGACCGCGGCGTGGTGAGACCGCGGCGGTGAGGCCGGGGTGCGCGAGGGCTCCGGCGGCCGCCCTCCCACAAGGGCGGTCGCCGGAGCGTCCCGGTCCCGCTGCCGCCGGGGCGCGGAAGCCGGATGGACCGGGAGGGGCCGGAGACCGGAGGCCCCGGAGGGCGGTCCGCCCCGGAGGGCGCTCCGCCCGCCCGGACGGCTGAACCGGCGCCCGCACGGGGGGTCGGGCGCCGGTAGCAGTGCCGCCACCCCGTACTACGGACGGGAACGCCCCCTCGGTTCACCGGTTCCGCAACCCGTCGCCCGAGCCACCTTCCGGCTGGTCCCCCGCACCGCTCTGAGGCCGCTCCCCTACGGGCCCGGGCCATGTCTCCCCGGTCCACGGCGGGGCGCCGGTACCCGTCCGGACCCCGGCCGGGTGGCTGGTCGGTGAACTGACCTGCGCCGACGCTCCGTAGAGCCGGGTAACGAGCGTGCACCGCAGACCGCGCCGAAGGAGACACCGTGAGGAACGCCGCCCCCGCACCGCCCCTCCACCCTTTCGGCGCCCGAGTCCTGCCGTCATCGCCGTCGCCGTCGCCGCACCACGCTCCCCACCCGAGCCCCCTCGCCGCCCCGGCCCCCGCACCCGCCCACGCACCCGCACCTGCCCACGCACCGCGGCGCAGCGTGCTGGAGCGGCTGCGCAGCGGCGAACGCCGGGGCCGGGAGCAGCTGCGGTTCATCCGGTCCCCGCTGCACGGGAGTTGGCGGATCGCCGTGCTGGGCGCCAAGGGTGGCGCCGGCAAGACCTCCGTGGTGCTCGCCCTGGGGGCGATGCTCGCGGCCGAGCGCGGCGAGCCCGTCGTGGCCGTCGACTCGGGCTCGCACGCCGGCTCGCTGACCCGCCGCGTCCGGCACCGCACGACGGCGGGGATCACCGGCCTCGCGGCGGCCCGCCACCTCGTCGACCTCGACCGGTACGTCTCGCCGACGCCGAGCGGCCTCGCGGTGGTCGCCGGACCGGACCGCCCGGGCACACTCTCCGACGCCGGCTACCGCGCCGCCCTGGAGCTGCTCGCGCAGCGGTACCCGATCGCGCTCACCGACTCCGGCACCGGCCTGCTGGAGGCCCCGATGCACGGAGTCCTCGACCTGGCCGACCAGTTGATCCTTGCCACCACCCCTGGCGTGGACGGCGCCGGCAGCGCGGCCGCAACCCTCGACTGGCTGCACGCCCACGGTTACGGGGAGTTGGCCGAGCGCTCGATCACCGTGGTCTCGGCGGTACGCGGGACCACCCGGCCGGTCGACCCCGCCGACCTGCGGGCGTACTTCGGCGCACGCTGCCGGGGCGTGGTGGAGCTGCCTTTCGACGACCACCTGGCGGCGGGCGCCGAGTTCGACCCCTGCCGGCTCGGCCACCGCACCGGCGCGGCCGTACGCGAGCTGGCCGCCCTGGTCGGCGCCGACCTCTGGCGCGCGGCCCGGCCCACCGTATGGTGAACCACCCCACGATGCACGGCCGTTGGTCGCCCGAGCCTCCGGGCCCCGGGCGGACGTCCGCCCGGGACTCGGCCCGCCGGGGCCTTGGCCGGCCGAGGGTCCGGCCATCCGGCCTCCCGCGCTGCCGGGCCCGCGCTGCCGGGCTGCCGGGCTGCCGGGCCCGGGGCCGACCGGGAAGGGGCCTCGTTACGCCCCCACCTCACCGTCGATCGACTCGCGCAGGAAGTCGGCGTGCCCGTTGTGCCGGGCGTACTCGTGGATCAGGTGCAGCATCACCAGGCGCAGCGAGACGTCCGCCTCCCACTTCGGCATGTAACCCGTCACGTCCAGCGACTCCGCCTCCCGCTCGATGCGGCGGGCGTGCTCGACCTCCTCCTGCCAGGCGGCGAACGCCTCCGTCCGGTCGGCTCCCCGCGCGTCGTACGCGGCCTGGTAGTCGCGCTCCGGGGACCAGACGAACGGGATCTCCTCCTTGTTGATGACCCGGCGGAACCACGTCCGCTCGACCTCGGCCATGTGCCGGACCAGCCCGAGCAGGGACAACGTGGACGGCGGGCTCGACTGCAGCCGCAGCTGGTCGTCGGTCAGCCCGTCACACTTCATCGCCAGCGTCGCCCGGTGGTAGTCCAGGAAGGCGCGCAGCATCTCGCGCTCGTCCCCGGTCAGCGGTGGCGCGATCCGTTCGGTGGCCATGTCGGTCTCCTGTCCTCCCCGGTGGCGCGGCCCCTTTGGCGCACGCCTCCCGTCCGTTGCCCTCCGACAGCCCGAGAACGTGTCTGCCCATTCCCGCCAGGCGCACTGATCCGACGGATTGTCGGACACACCCCCGTACCTGCCGAGCCCCGGTGTGCACACCGTACCGGGGCGCCCGGCCCGCGGGCGGTGCGCCGCAGGCGGGTGCGGAACCCGTGGCCCCGCCCTCCGCCCTCCGCTCACCGCCCTCCGCCGGGCCTGCACCGAGAACCCCGGGAGCCCGCGGGGCCGCCGGGCCGATGACCCGCACACCGTCGGGATGCTCATCGTCCGGTCACACCACCAACCCCCTGACCAGCCCGGTTGTCCGCTCGAATCACCCTGGCGTGGTGTTCGGCCACGATCCCGTCTGGGTACGTACTGCGGCGCACGCCCGAGGCCCCGGGCGGCGACCCGCGAGGAGACCGAGCAGCCCATGACCCACGACCGCATTCCCGCAACCGTGCGACAGACCTACGGCGCCGGCGATCTCGCCCTGGCGGCGAGCTTCGCCGGCGGCTTCATCAACTTCGGTGACTGGCAGGGGATCGACACCACGTCGCCGACCCCCGAGGACCGGGTGCACAGCCAGGAGCAGTTGTACCGGCGGGTGCTGCGCGCCCTTCCGGCGCCGGCCGAGCAGCTGCGGCTGGCCGAGGTGGGCTGCGGGCGCGGGCTGGGTGCGGTGCTGGCGATGCGGGAGTTCCGGTTCGCCGCGGTGACCGGGGTGGACATCCATCCGGACCAGGTCGAGCGCGCCCGGGCCGTCAACGCCAAGGCGCTGGCGACGTTCCCGGACCGGCTGGCCTTCACGCTCGGCGCGGCCGACGAACTTCCGTTCGCGGACGGCTCGCTGGACGGCGTGTACTCCGTCGAGGCGGCCCAGCACTTCCGCGAGCTGACCGGCTTCGCGCACGAGGCGGCCCGCGTGCTGCGGCCCGGCGGGCGGCTGGTGGTGACCACGTTCTTCAGCTCCGGCCCGGAGGTCGCCGAGCGGCTGAGCATCCTGCTCGCCAGCTTCGCCGACGGCCTGGACGTGGCCCACCCGCTCAAGGACTTCACGGCCGACCTCGCCACCGCCGGCTTCGGGAACGTCACCACCGAGTCGATCGGCGCGAACGTCTGGCCCGGCCTCGACCGCTACCTGGAGGGCACCGTCCCACCCGGCCACTGGACGCGCAACTTCCTCACCGCCTGGCGGAGCGGCCTTCTCGACTACCACCTGGTGACCGCCGACCGCGACTGACCACGGCGGGCCTGCTCCGTCACGGAGAACCGCCGGACAGCTGCCTGCCTTCGCGGGCCCGGCCCCGGTCGGAGAGCGGCCCGGCGTCGGCGCCGGGCCGCGGCTGGGACCCGGGCGCCCGCGCCGGGCCGTGCGGCTCCGCCCCGGCGCGGGCGCGCCTCCCGCCGGGCTCAGCCGAGGACGGATTCGATGCGGGCGGCCAGGTTCAGCACGACATCGGAGCGGAGTGACCAGCCGCGGGCGGCGGCGCGGTGGAGGGTACGCAGGAGGAGGACCGACCCCTGGGGCAGCGGCTCGACCACCAGCAACCGTTCGATCGACCAGGTGTGCGAGGTGTCCGGCCCGGCCTCCAGGGGGGTGAGTGCGTTGGCCTCGGCGACCAGCTCCCGGTCCGCGTTCAGGCGGCCGGCGGCCTCGGCGTCGCCCTCGAAGGACGACGGGCCGAAACGCCGCGGCGCGCTCAGGGCGACCCGGGAGGGCAGCGGCCGGCTCAGCGGCACGGCGTAGAGGAGCTGGCCCAGCCCCAGGCTTCGGCGGAGCGCGGCCCGCCCGGCCATGAGCGAGGCGCGAAGCTCGAACGGCCTCGGCGCCTGGGCGTCCACGTAGACGTAGCAGCGTGTCGGTGCGGGCATTCCGCTGAACCGCTCCCGCGGCGGCAGCAGACTGCCGGCCGGGACACCGGTGCTGTCGGGCGGGAGCGTGGCGGCCACCGGCGGCCGGTCGAGGCCGAGTTCACGGCCGAGCGTCAGGGTGAGGTCGGCGGTCACGCGGTCCGGGTCGGCGTCCCGGCCGGTCCAGAGGGCTGCGGGCATGGCGGTCTCCTCGCTTCGGTCGGGTGTGTCAGCCGAGCCCGACGATCTCCTGGCGGACTCGTGCCGCCTCGTCCGGCCGGCCGGCGGCGGCGAGCAGTTCGCCGAGCCGCGTCAGGGCTGCCTGCCGTTCGGCCTGGAACCGTCCCTGGCGCATCTCGGTGAGCCGGCGCCAGAGATCGGCGGCCGTCCGGGCCGGGTCGAGCGCCGCGGCGGGGCCGGCCTGGGCGGCCAGCGCCTCGCGGCTCCGGTCGGCCTCCTGGGCCTGCCGCAGCAGGGTCTGCGAGAGGTCCTCGACCGGGGCCGGCGCGGCGGCCTCCGCCCTGGCGACCCGCCTTCGACGGACCAGGACGCTGAGCCCTCCGACCAGTGCGATCAGCCCACCGCTGAGGGCACCCGAAACCAGCTTGTGCATCAGATCGTCCATGGAATCCTCGCTTCTTCGCAGCATCACAGCTCTGCGCGTTCGTCTGTCGTGTGTTCGTGCTTCGTACTCAGTGCTTCGTGCTCAGTGCTCAGTGCTTCGTGGGGCGGTGGGGCGGCCGCGGGGCGTTGGCCGTGGACCGTGGACGGGCGGCCCCCGACCGCCGCTCCGCGCGACGACGCGGAGCGGCGGTCGGGCGGAGGACCTCCGCCCGGCGGGTCAGCCCGCCGCGGCGAACGCGGCCCCGAGCCGGGGCACGTAGTCCGCGAGCGCGGGCGCCCAGCAGCCGTAGTTGTGGCCGCCGTTGCAACCGGGAGCCAGCGACGCCCCGTTGCCGTAGTCGACCAGGGTGCTGGGGAGCCCCAGCTGGTCGAGGCGGGCCTTGACGTTGGTGGAGGCGATCTCGGTGAAGTGGTCGATCGGCCCCTGGTTGCCGGTGTAGAGCGTGATTCCCGCACCGGTGAGCTTGGCCAGGTTGGCCTTGGCGGCGGGATCGACCTCCTTCCAGACGTGGTCCGCGTTGAAGACGGGGTACGGCGACCCGAAGATCGCGTCGCTGTCGACGTAGGGGCCGTAGCCGGTGCACTGTCCGGTGCCGGAGGGGGTGGAGGTGCTCAGCGCGCACCACGCGCCCGTGAGGTTGAGTTCGGTGGCCAGGACGGCCCCGCGGATCTCCGCCATTCCGAAGTCGATGCCACCGGAGAGTGCGGCCACCTGCCCGAACAGGTCGGGGCGGGCCTCCGCGTAGTGCAGCGCGCCGTAGCCGCCCATCGACAGGCCGACGATGCCCCGGTGGCTCCGGTCGGCGAGGGTGCGCAGGTTGGCGTCGATGAAGGGGACCACCTGGTTGAGGTGGAAGGTCTCCCAGTTCGCCGCGCCCAGGGCGGTGTTCTGCATGAGCCAGTCCGCGTACCAGCCCTTCAGGCCCCCGTCCGGGACGACCGTGATCATCGAGTCCGAGTGCAGGGCCGGCGCCGCCGCGGCATCGTCCACGTTGCCGCCACCGCCGTGCAGGAAGTACGCCACCGGCCAGCGTTTGCCGGGCTCGGCGGCGTAGCCGCTGGGCAGGAAGATCCGGATCCTGTGCCGGCCGGACACCTGTCCGGTGGTCACGGTGATCGTGAAGTCGGTGCCGGAGTGGACTTCGGTGGCGCCGGCGACCTGGGTCAGGCCGTAGCCGTCGGCGAAGACCGGAACACCGGGCGCCTCGGCCTGCGCGTCGGCGTGCGCGGCCGGCCCGGTGAAGGCGATCACCGTTGCCGCCAGCGCCGTCGCGGCGGCGGCGGTGGCGCGCATCGCGGCGCGCACGCGCGCACCGGACAGCAGGGATGTCATGAGGTTTCTCTCTCCGTGAGGGTGAGTCGGAGGGCGAGTCGGAGGTGAATCGCAGGGGAAGGCGCAGGGGCGGGCGGTGGTCAGCCGGCCAGGTGGAAGCCGGCGCCGACGCCGCCGTTGGCGTTCAGCTCGTCGATGATGCTCAGGATCGACGAACTGTGCTGGATGCCCCAGGCGTTGCCGACCAGCGTCGTGCCGGAGACGACCGGGGAGCCGGAGTCGCCGCCGTCGGTCCAGATCAGATGGGTGAACCAGATGCCGTTGGTGCCGATCCTCATGCCGCAGGTCAGACCGGTCCGGTGGCCCTCCTTGCACATGCGCGTCCCCACCGCCGGCGGGGCACCGATCGATTTGATGGTCACGCCGCCGACGGTGTCGGTGGCCGCCACCCGGCTCTCGTCCAGCTTGATCACCGCGTAGTCGAGCCCCTTGGGGCCGTTGTTGAGCAGGTTGTTGGGCGTACTGACGTACGTCACCTCGCCGATCGCCCCCGTCTCCAGGTCGGGCCGGCTGGCGGTGAGCGGTGCCGGGGAGAACGCCGTCCCGGCGGGCGAGGTGTCCCGGTACACCTGTGAGCCGACGAGCTTGTTGCCCTGGTCGTCGATGAAACAGTGGGCGTTGGTCAGCGCCACCAGGTTGCCGGCGTTGTCACGGCCGACGGCGGTGAGGGTGCAGACGTAGTAGCTCTGCGGGTTCTCCGGGCTCGGCGCCATGCGGAAGATGATGCCGGTGCCGCCGCCGATGGGCGTGCGCGTGTCCGCGGCGGAGGCGGTGGTGACGGTGGAGGCGGTGGTGACGGTGGTGGCGCGGGCGGCGGTCGCCGCGCCCGCGGACGGCGCGGTGGCGAGGGCCATTCCCGCCAGGACGGCGGCGAGACCGAGGGCACGTATTTCGCGAAGCATACGATCACTCTCCAATGTGGGGCCGAAAGCGGCGGGGCGCCGGTCGCGCCTCCGCCCGGACATCCGGCCGGCTCGGACGGAATTCGGTTGACGGAATCCGGTGTCAGCGGCGGCACGAAGCCGCGAGAATCAGCAGCAGAACGGCGATTCCCAGGACGGGCAGACATCCCGGGCCTCCGCCCGGGTCCCTGCGACCGGCCTCCACACTGCCCCCCGGAGGAATTCCGGGGTGCTGCTTGGCGTAGTGCAGGATCTGCTGCTCCTCGCTCTCCGCCCGGGGGAGCCACGCCGTCTTGTATCCGCACTCACCACACCAGTGGCGGTAGGCCATGTCGACTCCTCACTCCGGGTTGGACCGGCGACCGGACACCACCGATGGTGGCGTTCGCCCAGGTCGGAGGACAGGCCATGGCACCGGCCACATATGACCGGTGGTCACGATAGGCTCCTCGCAGGCCGTACTCGCGGGGGAAAGGGGGCGCCGACGTGGCGGATCAGCTCGGCACACTGTTGCGCCGGCTGCGCAAGCAGTCAGGGCTGACACAGGAACAGGTGGCGGAGCGGTCGGGAGTGAGCGTCCGCACCATCCGCAGACTGGAGACCGGAAAGTCCGCCGATCACCGACTGGGTACGGTCAATCTTCTGGCGGACGCCCTCGGCGTGGGGCCCGAGGATCGCCTGCTACTGGCGGCCACACTCGCGAACGCATCGTCAGATACGGCTCCCGAAACGATTTCCGGGCCTGTTCCCGATTCCACCCGCGACCCGGCTCCGGAATCCCCCGTCGATTCCGGGATGGTTTCCGACCCCGTTCCCTTTCCGTCCCCTTTCCCGCGGATTCCGGGCGCACTCGCCGAGGCGACCGCGGAACTGGCGACGGAAGTCAGGCGCCGCTGGCAGATCGAGGAGGAGCAACGCCGCGTCCACGATCCGTTTCCGTTACCGGTGCGCTGGCGACCCGCTCCCGCGGGGCTGACGGACCACGCGGAGAACATCCAGCGCCTTCCCCCCGGGTCCGCGTCCGACGGGGTGGACCTCAGCGGTGATCTGCGCGCGGTGGCCGAGGTCTACCGGCGGATCCCGTCCGGGCGGCTCGTGGTGCTGGGCCGGGGCGGGTCGGGGAAGTCCATCCTGACGATCAGGTTCGTCCTCGACCTCCTGGCCGGCCCGGCCGTCGCCGACCGGGTGCCGGTGATCTTCAGCCTCGGGTCCTGGGACCCGACGGCCACCGCGCTCCGCGACTGGCTGATCGACCTGCTGCTGCGCGACCACCCCCACCTGGTCCAGCGCGTCCCCAGCGGTTCGACGCTGGCCGCCGCGCTGGTCGACGCCGACCTGGTCCTGCCGGTGCTGGACGGCTTCGACGAGATCGCCGAAGGCTTGCGGCCGCACGCGCTGGAGGCGCTCAACGCCACCTCGATGCCGCTCGTGCTGACCAGCCGCCGCGGGGAGTTCGCCGAGGCGGTGCACGCGGCGGGGACCCCGCTGGTCTGGGCGGCCGGCGTCGAACTCGTCGACCTCACGCCCGGCGACCTCACGGACTACCTGCCCCGCACCTCCCGCCCCGTCACCACCCGGGGAACCGGCCCGGACACCTCCCTCGGAGACGGGAACGGGTCCGGGAACGTCTGGGACGCCGTGCTGGAGGCGCTGCGCAGGCAGGACACCCCCGCTAGCCGCAACCTCGCCGCCGTCCTGAGCACCCCGCTGATGGTCATCCTGGCGCGGACGCTCTACAGCGAGAACGCCGACGCCGACCCGGCCGAACTGCTGGACACCACCCGCTTCCCCACCCGGCACTCGCTCGAGGAGCACCTGCTGGCGGGCTTCGTGCCCACGGTCTACCGGCGTCTCGCCCCCGTACGGGCCACCGGCGGCCCCCCGCGCAGGCGGCCCGACCACGACTCGGACCCCGGGTCCGAACGGGTCCGGCGCTGGCTCGGTCACCTCGCCCACCACCTGGCCCGGCTCCCCGACCTCGACCAGCAGGACCTCGCCTGGTGGAAGATCGGCGACTCGCTGAGGCCGTCGACGCGCCTCCTCGCCGTCATGCTGACCTGCGCGCTGTCCGTCACCCTCGCCGAGTGGTCCGTCGGCCTGATCGCCCACCAGTTCGGCTCGGTTCTCGCGGCGGACCTCGACGGGATCGTCCTGGAAGGCTCCCTGATGGGACCGATCGCGGGCCTGGCCTTCGGATCCGTCTACTGGCTCATCGCGAGGTTCGGCAGCACCGCCTTCGCACCGTCCCAGGTCCGGCTACGAATGCCCGGCAACCACACCCGCGTCGGCCGCGGACCGATGCGCACCTTCACCTCCCGGTTCGGGACGGTGCTGCTGGGCGGGTTCGTGATGGGCGTCGGCTGTGCCGGCGCCATCACGCTGGAACGCGCGCTGAACAACAGGGTCTCGCTCGCCGACGGCGCGGTGATCGAGGGCACGCTCATCAACATGCTGGCCTTCGGACTGATCTTCGGTTCGGCGGCCGGCCTCGTCTTCGGACTGATGGCCGCACTCGAGGCGCCCCTGGACATCGCCTCCGCCGCGACCCCGGCCGGCCTGCTGTCCGCCAACCGCACGACGGTGGGCCGGCAGGTCCTCGTCCTCGTACCTGCGCTCACCCTCGCGATCGCCCTCGGCGGCCGCCTCGTCATCGAGCTGCTGCAACCGCTCCTGGGGCCGATGAACTGGCCGCTGTCGGACGGCCTCTTCATCGGAGTGGTCGGCGGGCTCGGCGGCACCTTCTCCTACGCCCTCGGGTTCACCGCCTGGGGTCAGTGGGTGGTCTTCTGCCGCATCTGGCTGCCCGCGACCGGCAACCTCCCCCGGGACACGGCCGCCTTCCTGGACGACGCCTACCGCCGGGGAGTGCTCCGCCAGACCGGCGCGGTCTACCAGTTCCGCCACAGCCGCCTCCAGCACCACCTCGGCGACGCCTACCGCCTGCATCACGCGCACTACGCCCCGGCCACCTTCACCGCATCGACGTCGACGCCCCTTCCGCCGCCCCGGGGCGGGGACGCGCCCGACGCCGGTGCGGCGCGGCTGCGGACGGGCGAGGCCGCGACCCGGACCGACTCCCCGTGACCCCGCCGTCATTCGGACGGATGATGCCGGTGCCGGGCGCGCCCTACCCTGTGCGTCGTGTCTCCGTGGCCTCCGGCCACGGGAGGCCCGCAAAAACCGTTAGGCGGCGGAGGCGACCGCTGCTACATTTCCGGAGGCCGTGCAAGAGACCGAGGAGGTGGTACCCGTGAACGCAGTATCGACATGGGTGCTCCCCTCCGGGGTCACGGTCGGGCGATAGAAAAGGTCGTCCGGGAGCGCCGTTGCAGTGCACTCCCGAAAGGCACGACCATGCATGTCACTTCTGAGCAGCGCCTCGACGACGGCGTACTCGAACGCACCTTCAGCCTCGGTGAGATCCCCGGCATCCTGTGGACACCCGCATCGGCATCCGCATCCGCGCCGGCGCCGCTGATCCTGCTCGGCCACCCTCCCCTCGGGCTGCGCATGATGTACCCCCGGCTGGTGGCCCGGGCCCGGCAGTCCGCGGCGGATGGCTTCGCCACGGCCACCATCGAGCTCCCCGGAAGCGGCGACCGGCCCCGGTGGGCCGCCATCGAGCAGGCCCGCGCCGACCTGCGCCGGGCGATCGAGGCCGGCGAGCCGGTCACCGACGAGATCGTCGACGCTCTCGTCCTCCCGCTGGTCGAAAAGGCGGTCCCGGAATGGCAGGCCACCCTGGACGCCCTGCTCGAGCTGCCCGAGATCGGCGGCCCGGTCGGATACTCGGGGGGAGTGATCTCCATCGGCATCCGGCTGGCGGCGGTCGAGCCGCGCATCGCGGCCGCCGTTCTGTTCGCCGGGAGTTTCGTGCCTCGCGCCATGTTCGAGGAGGCCCGCCAGGTCACCGTTCCGCTGCACGTCCTGCTGCAGTGGGACGACGAGGGGAACGACCGGCAGGCGGCCCTGGACCTGTTCGACGCGTTCGGCTCCGAGGAGAAGTCCCTGAACGCCAACATGGGCGGGCACACCGGCGTCCCGCAGTTCGCGGGGGACGCCGCGGCCCAGTTCTTCACCCGCCATCTGAAGTGAGGCCGGGCCGTCGGACCGGCGGCAGGCGGTAGCTGATGCCGGCCGGCACGCCGCTCATCGAGGACGGGCCGGCCCTCCGCAGCTCCCTGCACCGTGGGCCCCTGCCGAACTCCCGGCAGGGCCCACGGTGTCTGACGTCACTGTCCGTTCGGTTACTGCAGAGCTTCGGGTGCTGCCCGAACCCGGGGTCGATCATCCGGGGAACCGGGAGGCTCTCTACCGGCGGACCGCCGAGATCAGTCCGCCGGGCTGCTCCTCGCGCTGCGGCGGGTTGCCGATCGGGCGGCCGTAGGCGGCAGCGCGCTCACGCAGGGTGTGGCTGTCGGCCTCCCAACCGTGCCCGGCCAGCCAGCCCACCGGGTCGTCGGGCATCTCCGAGATCCACATGGACGCCGCCGATCCCGGCGCGGCGTCCGCACCGAAGCGCTCGATCACGCCGCGCGAGCCCAATGTCAGCCCCATCCGACTACCTGGCGCGGACTGCGTACTGATCCGGGCCATCAGCAGCTCCACCGCATCCTGGGGCAGGTAGATCAGTAGTCCTTCGGCGATCCACGCGGTCGGCACGGCCGGATCGTGCCCGGCGGCGGCCAGCGCGCCCGGCCAGTCCTCCCGCAGATCCACCGCGACCGTGATCCGCTCGCAGCGCGCGACGGCCCGCTCCTGGCGCAGTACGGCAGCCTTGAAGTCCAGTGGAGCGGCGGTGTCGACCTCGAACAGCCGGGTGCCCTCGGGCCAGTCCATCCGGAAGGCCCGGCTGTCCATGCCGGCGCCGAGCAGCACGACCTGCCGGACCCCGGACGCGGAGGCCTGCTGCAACAGGTCGTCGAGGAACTTCGTCCTGATGACGATGGAGAACGACACGGCCAGCCGGCGGCGGCGCGCGGCCTCGTCGTCGGGAAGCGGCGGCGAGGAGGGCCACAGGCCGCCGGCGGTGGCGAAGGCCCGTGCCAGTGGGTCGCGGAACAGCGCGTTCTCCCGCTCGGTCTCCAGCGCCCGCACCCTGGCCACCCCCACCGCCGTGGCCCACACTCCCGACGGCTGCACCCACTCCTGCTCATCAGTCACCGCGCCAGCCTAGGTGTGGACGCGCGTGAACCGCCACGGCACGGGCCCGCAGCCGGGTCGGCCGGCGACCGGCGGCCTCCTCGGCGTCCAACGGCGGTAGCGGACGGCCGTGTTCCGAGGCTCGACGCGACCTGGGCGGTGCGCCAGACTCTTGCCCCGGCAGCACACGCGTTCCCGCCGCACCTCCCGCCCCGCCCGGACGCGCGACGCATCACGCGGCACGCGCCGAGCCCGGAACCGCACATCGGAGAGCCACACGGTGACCACGAGTCAGCAGCTGGAGATCACCTTCTCGTCCGGCCGGTCAGGCACCGGACCGGCCACCTGGGGCCAGCAGGCCATCTGGGACGCCGTCGGCCGGCTCGCGCCCGCCGACGCGCCGCGCTACAACATCACGACGGCGGCACCACTGGACCCGGGCCTGCCGGTGCCGGTCGTCCTCGAGGCGCTCGCGAACCTGATCCACCTGCACGACTCCCTCCACACCAGGCTCCACACGGACGGCGAGGGCCGGCTGCGGCAGACCGTCGACCCGGACGGCCGGCTGCCCGTGCACACCCGCCAGAGCGACGGCGGAGCGGCCGAACTCGCCGCCGCCGGTGCGGCCTTGCACGACGAACTGGCCGCGCTGCCGTTCGACTGCGCCACCGCGTGGCCGATCCGGGTGGGCCTGGTCGTGGCGGGCGGCCTCGTCCGGCACCTGTCGCTCGTCCTGTCGCACACGGCGGTGGACGGCGCGGGCATGGGCCGGCTGGTGATGGACCTCACCGAGCTGTCGCTGGGCGGGTCCGTCGAGACGATCAGGGCCGGCCGCCCTGCCCAGCAGCCCTTGGAGGAAGCCGAGTTCCAGCATTCCGAGCGCGGCCGACGGCGCGACGCCAACGCCCGCGCGCACGTTCTGCGCAAACTGCGCTCGGGCCCGCCGCGCCTCTTCCCGCCCGCCCGGAACGACGAGCCGCAGCCGTTCCCGAACGCCGTGCTCAGCTCCCCCGCGCTGCTCCGGGCGGTCGAACTCGTCGCGGCCGGCCACCGGGTGAGCACCTCCTCGGTGCTGCTCGCCGCGACGGCGGTGATGACGGCCCGGCTCGCCGGCTCGTCCGACGCCGTGCTCCAGATCGTCGTCAACAACCGCTTCCTGCCGGGCCTCGCGGGCGCCGTGAGCGTGGTGGCCGGCGACGGGATCCTCCATCTGCCGGACGTGGACGGCGAGTTCGGCGCGGCCGTCCGCCGTGCGCACGCCGCGTCGATCGCCACCTACCGGCACGCCTACTACAACAAGCGGCTGCTGGACGAGGAGATCGCCCGGCTGACCGCCGAGCACGGCCCGACGGCCGACCGTTCGTGCGTCTTCAACGACACCCGCGACCTGGTCCCGCCGGCGATCACCGGGCCGGGAGCCACCGCCGCCCCCGGCGGCCCGCTCGACACCACCCGCACCACCCTCGGCCGGCCGAAGGAGTTCGAGCCGCGCCCCGGGCTCACCTACGCCCTCGACGCGCTCCGGACCGCGGACGCGCTCCAGCTGGCGATGACGGCCGACGGCTCGGTGCTCCCCCGCCCCCGGATGGAACGTTTCCTCTACGGCATCGAGGAACTGGTCGTCACCGAGGCGCGCACCCTGGCCACCACCAACCCCTGACCGCCGGCCCTTTTCACCGGCCACCGCCCTGCAGACAGGCCCGGGCAACGGCGTGGCCCGGCCGCCCGCACCCAGCGCCCGGCCGGGCCACGCCCGTCACCTCATGTCACTCCACACCACGTCACCAGGTCACCGCACCCGGTCAGCGCCCGTGTGCAGCTCCGAGTGCTCGCGCCAGTGCTCGCGTGCACCCGTCAGTGCGCGTGGTCGTGCAGCGAGTTGGTCTCCTGGATCTTCTTCCACGACTTCGGCTCCTGCACCGTCGCCTTGGCACTCGGCGCCAGGCCCGCCGTGCCCGTCGCCCCCGCCGCCGGAACGCCCGCCGACGACACCGACGGCTTCGAGGCCGTGAACAGCCAGGTGGTGAAGAGGTCCGCGAGCGGCTTCCCGGAGATCCGCTCGGCGTACGCCTGGAACTGCTGGATGGTGGCGTTGCCGTACTTGCGCTCGGCCGGCCACCCCTTCAGGATCTGGAAGAACTTCTCGTCCCCGACGGCGTTGCGCAGCGCCTGGATCGCCACCGCGCCCCGGTCGTAGACGGCGCCGGCGAACTGGTGGTCCGCCCCGGGGTCGCCGGGCTTGACGCTCCAGAAGGCGTTCTCGGCCGGGTAGGAGGTGTAGACATAGTCGGCGAGTTCCTGCGCCGTGCCCTCGTTCTCGTGCTCGGACCAGAGCCACTGCGAGTAGCGGGCGAAGCCCTCGTTGAGCCAGATGTCGCTCCAGCGCTGGACGGAGACGCTGTCGCCGTACCACTGGTGGGCCAGCTCGTGGACGACGACGGACGTGTTGGCGCCGCGGGAGAACTGCGCGGGGCTGTAGAAGATCTGGGTCTGGGTCTCCAGGGCGTAGCCCGTGGGCACGTTGGGGACGTAGCCGCCGACCGAGTCGAACGGGTACGCCCCGAAGTAGCCGCTCAGCCAGTCGACCAGTTCGCCGGTGCGCTCGACGCTGGCACGCGCGGCGCCGTCGTTGTCGCCGAGGTCCTTGCTGTAGGCGGTGACGACCGGGATCCCGCCCGGTGTGGTGTCGGTCCGGACGTCGAACCTGCCGATCGCGAGCGTGGCCAGATAGGTCGCCTGCGGCTTGGTCTGGCGCCAGTTGTAGCGGGTCCAGCCGGCCCGGGAGCTCTGCCCGGTGAGGAGGCCGTTGCTGATGGCCTGGGTGCCGTCGGGCACCAGGACGGAGACGTCGTAGGTGGCCTTGTCGGTGGGGTGGTCGTTGCTCGGGAACCACCAGGCCGATCCCTCGGGCTCGTTGGCCGCGATGCCGCCGTCGGGGGTGCGCAGCCAGGCGGAGTAGCCGCCGCGCTCCACTTCGCCGGGCTTGTCGGCGTAGCGGACGACGACGGTCACGGCGCTGCCCTTGGTGAGCGGCCGGGCGGGGGTGATCTCCAGCTCCGACTCACCGGTACTGGCGAACTTCGCGGTCCGGCCGTTGACCAGCACCTCCTTGACGCCGAGCACGAAGTCCAGGTTGAAGCGGGAGAGGTCCTGGGTGGCGGTGGCCAGGATGGTGGCGGTGCCTTCCAGTTCGTCGGTGACGGGCTGGTATTTGAGGCGGATGTCGTAGTGCGAGACGTCGTATCCGCCATTGCCGGCGTTGGGGTAGTACGGGTCTCCGATGCCCGCCGCGCCGGGGCCGATCTGCGCGGCGGAGGCGGGCACGGTCAGGAGCAGGGCGAGCGCGCCTGCGGCGGCAGAGACGATCAGCCTCTTGCGCACGGTGGTCCTCCAGGGTCACTGGGACAGTGGGTCGCATCGATCCCTGTCCCGGTGAGCCTGGGCCCACTCCTGCCCGATGAAATGTTCATGAGAAGAAACAGGCCGAAATGGAGCCGCCGCGCCCCCGTCATGCCGCGAACACGCCGCCCCGGCCCCCGGGCCTCACGCCCCCGACCCTCGCCTCACGCCCCCAGCGCCACCGGCGCCCGCACCAGCGAGCCGTACTCCGTCCACGACCCGTCGTAGTTCTTCACGTGCGGGTACCCGAGCAGCTCGGTCAGCGCGAACCAGGTGTGCGCCGAGCGCTCCCCGATCCGGCAGTACGCGATCACCTCGCGTTCGGCCTCCACACCCTGCCCGCCGTACAGCGCGCGCAGTTCGTCCGCCGAGCGGAAGGTGCCGTCGTCGTTGGCCGCCTGCGACCACGGGATGTTCACCGCGCCGGGGATGTGGCCCGGCACCTGCGCCTGCTCCTGCGGCAGGTGCGGCGGCGCCAGCGCCTCGCCCCGGTACTCGGCCGGGGAGCGGACGTCGACCAGCACGGAGTCCGAGCCGGGCTTGGCGAACACCTCCGCCTTGGCCAGCACCTCGTCGCGCAGCGCCCGCACCTCGGGGTGCTCGGGGCCCGCTAGCCGGTAGGCGCTGTGCTGGTAGTCCATCACCTCCTCGGTGAGCTCCCGCTCCTCCAGCTCCCACTTCTTCCGCCCGCCGTCGAGCAGCTTCACCGGCCCGTAGCCGCGCAGCCGCAGCAGCCAGTAGGCGTAGGCGGCGAACCAGTTGTTGTTCCCGCCGTACAGCACCACGGTGGTGTCGTCCTCCACCCCGGCCGCCCGCAGCAGGTGCTGCATGCCGTCGCGGTCGGTGTAGTCGCGCCCCACCCGGCTGTGCAGGTCGGTGGTCCAGTTCCAGCCGACCGCGCCGGGGATGTGCCCCTGTTCGTACGCGGTGGTGTCCTCGTCCACCTCGACGACGCGGATCGTGCCGTCGTCCAGGTGCCGGGCCAGCCATTCGGTGGGGACCAGCGCCTCGGGGTGTGCGTAGCCGTTGCCGGTCATCGCCGCCCTCCTTCGCTCGGACTCTTCGAACCTACGTCCGACCTTCCGCCCCGGCCACCCGCACCGGGGCTGCCCCGCCGGCCCGCCCTGCCGGGGCCCGCCACGGCCCCGGAGCGGCCCGGACGCGGCCGCCTACGCCCCGGCACCGTCCAACCGCGCCAGGTAGTACACGTTGAGCACGTCCCCCTCCACCTGCGCGGTCTCCACCGAGCCGAACCCGGCCTCGGCCAGCATCCGCCGGGCCGTCTGCTCCCCCCAGACCGTCCCCAGCCCCGCGCCGCCCTCGCCGAGCGAGACCGTCATGCAGTAGAAGGTCGAGAAGGTGTAGAGCGCCGGCGCGAGCGGGTGGTCGATGTTCTCCTCCAGCCGGCTGCTGGCGGCGATGTCGCCCATCAGGAAGACGCCGTCGGGCCGCAGCACGCCTGCGACGGCGGCCAGCGTCTCGGCCGGGCGGGCCAGGTCGTGGATCACGTCGAAGGCGGTGACCAGGTCATAGGAGCCGGTCAGCCCGGCCGAGTCGGCGACCTCGAAGCGCGCGTTGGACAGGCCCAGCGCCTCGGCCTCGGCCCGGGCGGCGGCGATGCCCGTCTCGGAGATGTCGACGCCGGTGAACCGGCCGGCCGGGAAGGCCCGGGCCAGCAGGTTGACGACGTGCCCCTGCCCGGTGCCGATGTCGAGCGCGTCGGCCCCGGCGCGGAGCCGCTCCGGCAGCCCGGGCACGAGCGGGACGATCCCGTCCACCAGGGCCAGGTCGTAGACCCGCCCGGACTCCTCGGCCTGGAGCTCCTGGAACCGCGGGTACGCCGAGTACGGCATCCCGCCGCCCTTGCGGAAGCACTCGACGAGGCGCTGCTCGACCTCGCCCATCAACGCGAGGTACTGCATCATCCCGGCCAGGTTCTCCGGCCCGGCAGCCCGGGTCAGCGCGGCGGCGTGCTCGGGCGGCAGCAGGTAGGTGCCGTGTCCGGGGTCGTACTCGACGATCCCGCCGACCACCATCGCGCCGAGCCACTCGCGGACGTAGCGTTCGTCGAGCCCGGCGGCGCGGGCGACCTCCGCACTGGTCGACGGGGCAAGGCCGGCCATGGTGTCGAACAGGTTGGTCTGGTGGCCGATGCTGGCCATGAATCCCAGGCAGGCGTCGTTCAGCACCTGCACGATCCGACCCGCGAACTCCTCCTGTTCCACCGGGTCCGGCTCCCGTACGGACATCGTTCCTCCTCCGCCTCCGGGACCAGCGTGAACCCTCCCCTCCTCACGCTACGCCGCTGCACCCGGCCCGCCCCAGACCCGCTATCCGGCCGGCCCGCCCGTGGCCGGCCAGGGGACCTCCCGGCGCTTCTCATACGCGTACCCGGCCCCGTCCCACCGCGCGCCCTCCTCGGCGAGCCGCTGCCTGAACCGCCCCCAGTCGTGGCCCGACTTCGGTGACCAGCCCAGCTCGGCGAGGGCGGGCAGCCGGGGCAGCAGCATCAGGTCCAGCTCGTGCGGAGTGGCGAGGGTCTCGGTCCAGAGCGGTGCCTCCACGCCGAGGACCGCTCCGGCCGGTAGCCGGACCAGGGTGTCCGGGTCCCAGGAGTAGGCGGACCGGACGTCGACCGTCCCGGCCCAGACCAGTCCGAGCGGATAGGAGGCGTCGTACTTCATGTCGAGGTACGTCCGCCCGGCCGGGGACATGATCACCTTCGCGCCGCGCTCGGCGGCCTCCCGCAGCTCCGCCTCCCGCCCGCCCGTGCCGTCCCAGTACTGGAGCAGCCCGATGCCGCCGGGCGCGGTCTGGTTCCAGCCGACCGGGGTCCTCCCGGCCGCGGTCACCTGGGCACCCACCCGCCGGACGAACTCCCGGTAGGCCTCCGGGGAGACCTTCTCCACCTCGTCGCCGCCGATGTGCAGGCGCGGCCCGGCGGGCGCCGGCCGGGCGGCGGGGGTGTCCTCCGACCCGAGCGCGTGGTGGACGCCGAAGCCGGCCGCGGCGAGCAGCAGCGCGGTGAGGACGGTCAGCGGTCCGCCGGACCGGGCGGACAGCCCGGCGATTCGTGTCGGCAAGGCCTCTCCAGCTGTCGGTTCACCGGAATGGTCTCAACCAATCGCCGAACTGTCGCGCCCTTCGGCGGAATCGGTCCGGCTCAGGAGAAGACGACGGACCGCAGCTTGAGCCTGTCGCCGAGCTTCTTGCCCGGGTTCATGACGTAGAAGACGTCGCCCTCGCAGTGGAAGTCGCGGAAGACGGTGGCGGTCGAGGTGGTGAGGTTCTGGGGCGCGAACCCCGGCGCCGTCTCCGTCGTCCACGGAAGGTCGATGCACCGGCCGCTCGCCGGGTCGGCCAGACCGGTCTCCACGCCGGGGCCGACCTTGTAGAGGAAGTCGCCGGTTGCCGCGTCGGCGGAGGCGGGGACGGCGAGGACGAGGGCGATGGCGCTGGCGGCGGCGAGCGTGGCGTTGCGGAGACGCATGGGGTGGGGCCTTTCGGGGCGGTACGCGGTGGTGCCGGGGACATTGATGCGAGATCACCCTAGAAGCCCAAAATCCGCAGAAACGGTTCTCCCAATCCACTCTTTTGAGTGGTTTAGCCGGAAACGCCGCTACCTGCCACCCCTTTCTCCGCGGCCGAACTCACCCCGGCGGGGCGGTGAAGTAGTACCCCGAATCGATCAGCACCGGCAGGTACGTCTTGAGCGCGGCCACCGTCTGCGAACGGTCTCCGCCGCCGTCGTGGTTGAGCACGATCGCACCCGGGCGGACGTCCTTGAGGATCCGGTCGGTGATCACCGCCGTACCGGGCCGGGCCCAGTCCCTCGGGTCCACCGACCAGGCCATGTTCCGCATCCCTAGGGCGGCGCTCACCTTGAGCGACGCCGTGGACCAGTCACCGCCCGGCGCACGGAACCAGGTGGGCGGCTTCCCGGTGGTCCGGTTCAGCAGCTCCGAGGTGCGCTCCAGCTCGTCCCGCACCTTGGCCTCCGACAGCTGCCGCAGATCGGGGTGGGTCCAGGTGTGGTTGGCGATGTGGTGGCCGCGGGCGGCGATCTCCCGGACCAGTGCGGGGTGTTCGACGGCGTTCTCCCCGATCAGGAAGAAGGTGGCGCGGATCCCGTACTGCTCCAGCAGGGCCAGCACGGTGGGGGTGTGCCGCGGATCCGGACCGTCGTCGATGGTGAGGGCCACCACCCGCCGCCCGGCGTCCAGCTCGTACACCGGCCTGCTCTCGAGCTCCGTCACCTTTCGCGGCGCGGCCGCCGGTGAGCCGGAGGCGACGGCGGGAGCGGCGGGAGCGGCGGGAGGAGGAGTGGAGGGGCCGGCAGAGGGGGCGGCGGAGGCCGACGGCGACGCCGGGCTCGGAGCGGCGCCCAGCGCCTCGGGCGCCCCGCCGGCCGCCCCGGCACTCGGCGCACCGCCCCCGGGCCCGTCGGATCCCCGGCAGCCGGCGAGCCCGAGCAGCGACATCCCGGCCGCGACCAGGAGCAATCTACGCGAAGTAATCTGACGATCAGACAGCATGATCGATGCATCCCCCGCGGACCGTCGCGCCTCCCACCGGCAACCCCGACGGCTCCCAGTGCCACCCCGACGGCCCAAGCGCACACCCGCCCGGGATGCCGTCCGCCCAGAACCCTGCAGCGCACACCCGCGACCGCTCCAGGACCGCTACGCTGACGTCCCTCAGTGTGATGATCCGTCTTCAGAGGACGTGGCCATGACGACAAGTCAGGACTTCTCCGACCAGCCCGGGCACGACGAGGCCGTGCCGAGCGAGTGGGAGCGCCTCGGCGTCGACACCAGTGCTCCGCACTCCGCCCGCGTGTACGACTACTGGCTGGGCGGAAAGACCAACTTCCCTCCGGACCGCGCCATGGGCCGGGCCATCGAGGAGGCCGTCCCGAGCGTCAGGGCGATGGCCAAGGAGAACCGGGCGTTCCAGGGCCGCGCCGTCCGCCACCTGGCCGAGCAGCAGGGCATCCGCCAGTTCCTCGACCTCGGCACCGGCATCCCCACCTCGCCGAACACCCACGAGATCGCCGAGGCGGTCAGCCCCGGCACCCGCGTGGTCTACGTCGACAACGACCCGATCGTGCTGGCCCACGCGCGGGCGCTGATGGTCTCCACCCCGGCCAGCCGCACCACCTACATCCACGCCGACCTGGGCAAGCCCGCCGAACTGCTGGCCCACCCGGCGCTCACCTCCACGCTGGACCCCGGCCGGCCGGTCGGCCTGCTGATGATCGCCGTGCTGATGCTGATCGCCGACGAGGACGACCCGTGGGGCAAGGTCGCCGCACTGCGCGACGCGCTGCCCTCCGGCAGCTGCCTCGCGCTCACCCACCCGACCCAGGACTTCGATCCGGAGAGCGTCGCCAAGGTCGCCGAGGCCGCCCGGGCCGGCGGGATGACGCTCGTCCCGCGTACCCGCGACGAGGTGGCCCGGTTCTTCGACGGCTGGGAGCTGATCGAGCCCGGCGTCGCCCCCGTCATGGCGTGGCACCCGGACGGCGAGCCACCGGCCGACCCGCACGCGGCGTACTACTGGGGCGGCGTCGCCCGCAAGCCGTAGTGGTCGGCTCCGGAAGTCCTTCGGGGATTGATCAGGCTGCCAGCAGCGAGCCGTCACGCTCCTGCCGGGTGCGTGACGCCGGGCACGGCCGGCCGGACGGGACCTGGACGCTGCACGCCTCCGCCGGGGGCCGAGCCCTTCGGCCCCCGGCACCGCAGCGCTCCACCGGCGGCGCGCCGCCTCCGGCCGGCCTACTTCAGCAGCCGCGACAGCCGGCGGTCGGCGAGCGGCTTGCCGCCGGTCTGGCAGGTCGGGCAGTACTGCAGCGAGGAGTCGGCGAACGACACCTCGCGCACGGTGTCCCCGCAGACCGGGCACGGCTGCCCGGTGCGGCCGTGCACCCGCAGACCGAGCTTCTTCTCCGCCTTCAGCTCCCCAGCCGCCAGCCCGCGCGAGCGCTCCACCGCGTCCCGCAGGGTGCTGCCGAGCGCCTCGTACAGCCGGGCCGTCTCCTCCCCGGTCAGACTCGACGCCAGCTTGTACGGGGACATCCGGGCCGCGTGCAGCACCTCGTCCGAGTAGGCGTTGCCGACTCCGGCCAGGACGCTCTGGTCCCGCAGCACGCCCTTCATCCTGCGCCGCTCGCCGTGCAGCAGCGCGGTGAACGCCTCCAGGGTGAACGACGGGTCCAGCGGGTCGGGGCCGAGCCGGGCCACGCCGGGGACCTCCGCCGGGTCCTGCACGACGTACACCGCGAGGCCCTTCTTCGTGCCCGCCTCGGTGAGGTCGAAGCCGTCCCCGGCGTCGCCCTCCAGCCGCACCCGCAGGGCGAGCGGGTTCCTGCCGCCCGGGCGCGGGGGCTCGGCGGGCAGGCTCTCCTTCCAGCGCAGCCAGCCGGCCCGGGCCAGGTGGACGACGAGGTGGAGGCCGCCCGCCTCGATGTCGAGGAACTTGCCGTGCCGGGTGACCGGGCCGACCCTCCGACCCTCCAGCGCCGTCACCGGCGGGTCGTAGGTCTTAAGCGCGCTGATCGCCACCGGCTGCACCCGGGCGATCACCCGCCCGGTCAGCCGCTCGGACAGGAACGCGGTGAGGGCCTCGACCTCGGGCAGCTCCGGCATGCGCCCAGTCTCGCGCAGCACCCCTTCCTTTGCCTGTCCACCACCGGGAGGCGCAGGCTGGAGGTGCCCCGCGCCCGCAGCGCGACCGGCCTAGGAGGTCCGTCCCCGCGATGAGCACGCTCGAGGAACAGATCGACATCGACGCCCCGGTGCTGGCGGCCTGGGATCAGCTGCACCGGGTCCACGACTACCCGCGCTTCGTGGGCGGTGTGCGCAGCGCCCACCCGCACGGCCGTAACCTCGCGCACCTCGGGGTGGAGATCGCCGGCACCCCCCGCGACGTCGAGACCGAGATCACCGACCACGGCCGCGGCCGGGTGATGGCCTGGCGGACGCTGGACGGCCTGGACCTGCACGGCGCCTTCGCCCTGCTCCCGCTCGACCGGCAGCACACCAGGCTGCAGATCCGCATCGAGTACGACCCGGAGGCGGTGCACGAGGTGTTCGGCGGGCCGCGCGGCTTCGCCCTCGCCGGGGCGGTCGAGCGCGTCGTCCGGGCCGACCTGGAGCTCTTCCGGCAGCTGGTCGAGACCCGGGTCGCGGCCGCCCAGCCCGCGCACCCCGAACCCGTAAAGGACACATAAGCCCAGTTCAGGGGCGGTGGTGAGGATCCCCACAGCGGACCTTCGGCCCGGTCGTCCCCCATTCGACCTGTGGCAGACTCGGATGCCATGCAGATGCACACCGGCCGGACGGGCCCGGGCTTCAGGACGCTCCGCGCGGCGGTCTTCGCCGCGCTGGTCGTGCTGCTCGCCGGGCTCGGCCAGGTGCTGGTGACCGGCCGCCCGCTGCCGCTCGGCACGCTGGCCGTGGCCGGCGGCGCCGTCTTCGTGGCGGCCTTCGCCCTCGCCGGCTCCGAACGCGGCTACCCGGCGATCGCCGCGGTGTTCCTGCCGCTGGAGCTGGGCCTGAGCGCCCTGTTCGACCTCGCCCAGACCACCTGCCCCTCGCTGCCGCCCGGCTCCGCCCGCGGCTTCGAGCCGCTGCTCTGCGGCGGCGGCTCGCTCGGCGGGTTCCTGCTGGGCCACGGCGTCCCGCAGTCCGCCGGCGTGCTGCTGCTCCTCGCCCTGCACACCACGATCGCGCTGGCCGCCGCCTTCTGGCTGCGTCGTGCCGACGCCGCGCTGACCGGCCTCGCGCGGTCGCTGCGGGTCCTCGGGGACTTCGCGCAGCGGTTCCCGGCCGCGGCCGGCCGCCTGCTGCTGCTTCTCGCCGCGCCCGTCCCGGCCCGCCCGGTGGCCCGGATGCCCTTCCCGCGTGCCAGCCGGGTCCGCGTCCCGGCCGAGTCCGTGCTGCTCCGCCCCGCCGTCCGCCGCGGGCCGCCCGTGGCCGCCCCGGCCTGCTGAGAGACCCTTCCCCTTCCGCGTCTCCGCCGGTCGCCCCGCCGCGCGCCCGTACGCGCGCCTGCCCTGCTCCCCGCACGGAGCACCGGACCGAAGCACAGGACGAAAACCCCGCCATGAGCAAGAAGCCCCAGACCCCCGCCTCCGCCTCCGCCTCCGCCGAGAAGAAGACCGGCGGGACGAACACCGGCGGCAAGCAGAGCAGGAGCGCCGCCCGGCGCGCCGCCACCGAGCGCATGCGGGAGGAGCGCGAGCGCGCCGAGCGGTCCGCGAAGATCCGCCGCCGGACGGTCGTCGGCGCCGCCACCGCCGCCGTGCTCGCCCTCGCGGCCGGCGTGGCCTTCGCCGTCGGCGGCTCCTCCGGCCCGGGCGACACCGCCGCCCACGGCCCGCTGGTCACCCCCGCCAACGCGAGCGGCGCCGACGGCACCGTGATCACCTACGGCAAGGCCGACGCCCCGCACACCCTGGAGATCTACGAGGACTTCCGCTGCCCGTACTGCGAGCAGGTGGAGACCACCGACGGCAAGACCATCCAGCAGCTCGCCGACGCCGGCACCTACAAGATCGAGTACCACCTGGCGACCTTCCTGGACCAGGGCCTCGGCGGCAAGGGCTCGCGCACCGCGCTGGCCGCCGCGGGCGCGGCGCTCAACGAGGGCGTCGACAAGTTCAAGCAGTTCCACGACGTGCTGTACGCCAACCAGCCGGACGAGCGCAACGACGGCTTCGCCGACGTCAACCGCCTGCTCGACCTGGCCGGGCAGGTCCCCGGACTGAAGACGGACTCCTTCGTCAAGGCCGTCCAGGACGGCACCTACGCGCCGTGGGCGGACCAGGTCGGCAAGGCCTTCGACAAGAGCGGCGTCAGCGGCACCCCGACCGTGAAGCTGGACGGACAGAAGCTGGAGGTGTTCGCGGGCGGCGCGCCCGTCGCGCCCGACAGGTTCACCGCCATGGTCGAGCAGGTGACCGGATGACCTCCGCCGCCCCCGCGCGCACCTACGGCGCGAGCCGGCCGTTCGCCCTCCTGCTGCTGATCGGCGGCGCGGTCGGGCTGTTCGCCTCCGTCGTCCTCACGCTGGACAAGATCCGGCTGCTCAAGGACCCGTCGTACGTCCCCAACTGCAACATCAACCCGATCATCAGCTGCGGCTCGATCATGCGCAGCGACCAGGCCGAGGCCTTCGGCTTCCCCAACTCGCTGATCGGCCTGGTCGGCTTCGGCGTCGTCATGGCGATCGGCGCCGGGCTGCTGGCCGGGGCGTCGTACCGGCGCTGGTTCTGGCTCGGCCTCCAGGCCGGGACGGTGTTCGGGATCGGCTTCGTGACCTGGCTGATGTACCAGGCGCTGTACGAGATCGGCGCGCTCTGCCCGTACTGCATGGTGGTCTGGGCGGCGATGGTCCCGCTGTTCTGGTACACCACGCTGCAGAACCTGCGCTCCGGCGTGATCCCGGTGGGGCCGCGGCTGAGCCCGGCCGTCCGGGAGGCCGTCCGCTACCACTGGGTGGTGCCGGCGCTCTGGTACGCGGTGATCGCGCTGCTGATCCTCAACCGGTTCTGGTACTACTGGAGCACGCTGGTCTGAGTTCCGCGCCGCCCCGGGCCACGCCGGCCCGGGGCGGCGACGACCCCGGCGAGGCTCCCGTGCGCAACGTGATCCTCTTCATGTCGGTCTCTCTCGACGGCTTCGTCGAGGGACCGGACCGCGACATCTCCTGGCACCGGGTCGACGACGAGCTGCACGGCCACGTCAACCGCGAGCCGGCCCGGATGGGCGGTTTCCCCAGCGGCTGGACGAGTCCGCATCTACGTCCACCCCGTCCGCCTACGGCCGGGAGGACGCCCGGCGGGAAGGCGCCGGCCGGGAAGGCGCCGGCCTTGAGGACACCGGTCAGGCGTCGACGGGCTCCAAGGCGTCGATGGGCTCGAACGCGTAGGCCGCCACCTCGGCGAGGAGGGCGGCGCGGCGGGGCTCGTCCAGGAAGGAGGCGCGGAAGGAGTTGGCGGCGAGCAGGCGCAGCTTCTCGCGGTCGAGCTTCAGGGCCTCCTCGACGGCGCGGAAGTTGTCGTCCGCGTAGCCGCCGAAGTAGGCGGGGTCGTCGGAGTTGACGGTGACCAGGAGGCCGGCGGCGAGCATGGCCGGGAGGGGGTGGTCGGCCAGGGTGTCGACGCAGCGGAGGCGGACGTTGGAGAGCGGGCAGAGGGTGAGCGGGATCTGCTCGCGGACGAGGCGGTCGACCAGGTCCGGGTCCTCCAGGCAGCGCAGGCCGTGGTCGATCCGCTCGACCCCGAGGACGTCGAGGGCCTCGGTGATGTAGGCGGCGGGGCCCTCCTCGCCGGCGTGGGCGACGCGGTGCAGGCCGGCCTCGGCCGCCAGGCGGTAGACCTCACGGAACTTGGCGGGCGGGTGGCCGACCTCCGCCGAGTCGAGGCCGATGCCGGTGATCCGGCCGAAGTACGGGCGGGCCGCCTCGAAGGTCTCCAGCGCGGACTCGGCGGACTCGTCCCGCAGGAAGCACATGATCAGGCGGGTGCTGACGCCGTACCGCTCCTCACTCCGGTCCAGCGCGCGGCCGAGGCCCTCCACCACGACGCCGAGGGGCACGCCGCGGGCGGTGTGCGCCTGCGGGTCGAAGAAGATCTCGGCATGCCGCACGCCCTGCGCGGCGGCCCGGGCCAGGTAGGCGTCGGCGAGGTCGGCGAAGTCCTGCTCGGTGCGCAGCACGGCCATCAGCGCGTAGTAGAGGTCCAGGAAGGACTGCAGGTCGGTGAAGGAGTACGCGCGGCGCAGCTCCTCGGTGTCGGCGTACGGGAGGGTGACGCCGCCCCGCGCGGCGAGGGCGAAGGCGAGTTCGGGCTCCAGCGTGCCTTCGATGTGCAGGTGGAGTTCGGCCTTGGGAAGCGGCATGGGTGATCGGTCCGAGCTGTGGGAGGGAAAGGGAAGGCGAGGTGACGGCAGGACGGCAGAGTAGTCATCGTACGATCCGATCGACGAGCGCCGGTCCCGAGGGCAGGTCCCGGCTCTCACCGGCCCAGAGCAGCCGGAAGTCGCGCTGGGCGAGCAGGCCTCATCGGGAGCGGGCCGGTGCACCGGCTGATGCACCGGCCGAGGCCAGGACGGGCCCGGAGGCGGCGGCCGTCACGGCCGGGCCGGGACGCTGTGGGCGAAGGCGAACACCGACTTCCGCGGCCGCCCGTCATCGGGCACCGGCCGGCCGGCCCACCTCTCCAACACCTCGACTCCAACACCTCGACCAGCTCGCCCGCCAGCTCCCGCGCCTCCTCGGGGGTGAGCCGCAGCCAGGTCTCGGTGGCGACGGCGCAGCCCTCGCGCCACGCGGGGTCATACTCCTGTCGCGCGGTGAGCCAGGACCGCCTGGCGCTCCAGCTGGAGCGAGCCGGCGGCGTCGGCGACGACCTCGGCAACGGGGTCGCCCTCGAAGTCGGCCCGCGTCCAGCGCAGGCTGGCGGAGGTCAGGCGCCACCACCGCTCGCGGCGGTCCCGGGCCAGCTCGGGCGCCTGCTCGACCAGGGCGGCCCCGGCCAGCACCTTGAGGTGGTGGCTGACGTTGCCGACCGCCTGGCCGGTGCGCTCGGCCAGCAGGCCGACGGTGGCGGCGCCGTCCACCTTGAGCACGTCGAGCAGGCGGCGGACGGGGTGGGCACGCCCGCCCGGAATGCCACACAGAGGCATGGACCGCCGGAAATATAGGTTGATTAAAGGTGCGCCATACCATGGCCGCCCAAGCTCGGCGTACGGGGAATAGGACACAGCCGACTCCACACTCAGGAGGAGAAATGCACGACGACCGGGTCGACGGAGTTCGAGTCCCCCACCCGCTGACGGTCCTGGACCGGATCGAGCAGGACAACGCCTGCGAGCAGGAGTCGCGGTTCCAGGAGGGCGACACACCCTGGACCGAGGTGCTGGCCGCGTACATCGACGTGCTGACCGAACTGATCGTCTCGCACCAGGACGAGCAGGCGGAAGCCCGGCCGAAGGTGCGGGGCGACGACGAAGGCCTGTGAAAGCGATTCGAAAGGGCCCCGGAATCGGTCGTCCGTAGCGTTCTCGGCGTGAGGTCGCAGGCACCGAGCGCCTGCCCCAGGAGTCCGAGGAGAACCCGTGAACCGCAGCGCCTCAGCCGCCCGGACCCGCGCCCGCCAGCTGGTCGCCCGTACGGCGATGCTCCTCGCGGTCACCGGAGCGGTCACGGTCGCCCTGCCGTCCCAGGGCACCGACCAGGCCGGGTCCGCGCAGGTGTCCTCCACCGTGGTGGCGGTGGCCATGTACGACGACCCCTGGGTGTGACCGGCGCCGCCGGGCCGTGGGGCCGTACGGCCCCACGGCTGGGGCCCCGCTCAGCCGGTGCGGGGCTGGTCCGGGCCAGAGCGGGCCGGGGCGGGGCGGCCATCCGGACCGGCCGGGGGCAGCAGGCCCAGCTCGGCCGCGCGGACCCCGGCCTGGAAGCGGGAGGACGCGCCCAGCAGCGTCATGATCTCCGCGACGTAGCGCCGGTAGGTGCGCACCGAGACGGTCAGGTCGCGGGCGGCGACCTCGTCGGTGACGCCGGCCCGCAGGGCGCCGAGGATCTGGCGGGCGAAGGCCGCCCGTGTCCGGTCGCCGAAGACGATCCGCTCGTTGGCGGGCACGGCGGTGCGCCAGACGTTCTCGAACAGGATGCGGAGCGTGTGGATCACCTCGGGCACCCGGATCACCGAGGAGTGACGGGCGGCCACCGACCCGGTGACGACCAGCGCGGCCGTCTGGTCGACGATGATCGCCTGGAGTGGGGGGACCCTCGCGACCCTGATCGCGACGGGGTGCTCCCGGCCGAGCTGCTCGCGGACGAAGTCCTCGTCGAGCAGCTCGGGGGCGGTGAGCAGGCGCACTCCGACGGTGGGGTCCGCGTTGTAGAGCAGCTCCCGCTCGGCGCGGTCCTCCCGCTCCTCGCCCTGGAGGCGGCGGGCGTGCATGATCTCGATGCTCGTCCGGGCCCCCGTGATCATCTCCTCGGCCGTGTCGAGGATGGCGTCGTACCGCCCGCCTACCGTGGTGATGAGCCGGTCGTCCGAGTACCGGTCGCGGTGCATCACGACGGTGGACTCGATCAGTGCGCTCACCCCGAGCAGTGCCTCCTCTAGCTCGTCAGCGGCCCGGTTCGACACGTCGCCCATGTCCCCTCAACAGTTCTGATCGATTCGCCCGCTGCGCGGGCACACTCCTGGCCGGTGCAGGGGCATCCGCCCGGACTGGTCAGCCGTTCGCGGAGAGAAGCCCCAGCTCGACCGCTCGAACGCCCGCCTGGAAGCGGGACGCGGCTCCGAGTTCGCGCATGATGTCGGCCACGTGACGGCGGTAGGTGCGGAGCGAGACGTTCAGCTCCTGCGCGGCCGCCTCGTCGGTGTGGCCCTCGCGGAGCATCTCCAGGATGCGCCGGGTCGGCTCCTTGCAGAGCCTCGGGCTCAGGCCGAGGTGGTCGAGCAGCGGACGGGCACGGGACCACGCGCCGGCGACGAGCAGGTCGAGGGCGCGGACCACGGCCGGATCCTTCACCAGGACGGCATGGCCGGCGCAGTCCTGCGCAGCCGATCGGACCAGTGCGCCGCGGCCGTCGACGAGCAGCGCCTCGCGCAACTCGGCCTCGGAGATCCGCACTTCGACCCGGAGCCCCTTCAGCCGCCGGGCCAGGGCGAGGGCGGCGTCGGTCGCGGCGCCGGAGCAGAGCACCCGCACCACGACTGCGCCCTCGGCCGCCGGGTCCGCACCCGAGCGGACGAAGTCGGACGCCCCGCGGACCGCCAGCCGGGTCAGCGCCTGGGTCGTCAGGGTGGCGAACTCACTCGTGGCGGTGAGTGTCACGCTCACCGACCGACGGGCCCCACCGACCAGCCCGTCAAGGGCCCCGCCCATCGCGTCGGTGTCGGTCCGCGTCACGAGAGGGTGACCGCCGACCCTCTGCCGGTGCAACGAGACGGTCGACTCGATCAGAGCGCGGGCCTGTAAAAGGGCCTGCTCCACGTGTTCCGCGTGTGCCCGCGGGTCGCCCGCCTCCGACGCGCCCACACCTGATGCATGTACCACTGCCATCGCCCCCGTTGATCCACCCCGTGTTGCTCCCCTACACGCGATCGCAGCCATCGATTTTCGTCAAGCGGTTTTCGGACACACCGCTGGACGGACCGAGTCGACTGTTCAGGGATAAACCAGATTCGCGTGTACGGGCCAAAGATCGCCGCAACACTAGTTTGCGTCGTTCGCTCAGTCAACGAGAGGCCCACCTCGACGGCGGGAGCGCTGATACCAGAGCTTTACCCGCAGCATCGGCGGAACGGATACTTCGTCAGCAAGCTGCCGACTCCTTGCCGAAGAGATGGTCGCTCGCTCCGCTTTCGGCACCGGCGGCAATCCGCCCCTCACGTGCCGTGAGTGCGCGGCGCCGCTTCAGGCCAGCACCCGCCACCCCGACCGGGGGCCGACCTACGGTTCCCCCCGTGACCGCAACCGCCACAACCGCCCCATGGCGACCGGGTTACCGCTGGCCAGTACCGGCCCACCCGGATTGAATCTGTCCCATCTTCCCCTCATACCTTCCCCGAATGGTCCACCGCTATGCCGGAATCCACCGGAAAAGCGGTCTTCTCCCGATCCACGCCCGTCCGCCGACAGCCAAGGCACTGGAGAAAACCATGGAATTCCCCCCAAAGACCGTCGCCGACCTGCTACTTCGCGCCGCAACCGACCACCCCGGCACCGGGATCCGCTACTGCTCCGGTGCGGCCGGCACCGGCTACCGCGACCAGAGCCACTCCGAACTGCTGCAGGAGGCACGCCTCGTGCTCGCCGGACTGCGCGCCCGCGGAGTCCGGCCGCAGGACAAGGTCGTGCTCCTGCTGGAGCACCAGCCCGACTTCCTCGCCGCGTTCTGGGCCGCGGTACTCGGTGGCTTCGTCCCCTGCCCGATGGCGCCGCTGCGCGGCGACCAGGACCGCTGGAACACCCAACTCACCCATGTCAACGGACTGCTGGACCACCCTCTGGTAATCACCAGCGAGACGATCGCGGCCGAACTGCCCGCGGTGGAAGGCCTTGCCGTCGCCACCCTCGCGTCGCTGTCCGAGGCCGCGCCGGAGCCCGCCGAGGAGCTTTACCGGGCAGCACCGGAGGACCTGGCCGTGCTCATCCTGACCTCCGGCTCGACCGGCAACTCCAAGGCGGTCAGGCTCAGCCACGCCAACCTGCTGGCGTCCATGGCCGGAAAGAACGGCTGCCACCGCCTCACCGCCGCCGACACCAGCCTCAACTGGGTCTCGTTCGACCATGTCGCCGCCCTGCTGGAGTGCCATCTGCTGCCGCTCTCGGCCGGCTGCCGCCAGGTCCACGTGCCGGCGCAGGTCGTCCTCGGGGAGCCCCTGGAGTTCCTGCGGCTCGCCTCCGAGCACCGGGTGACCACGACCTTCACCCCCAACTTCCTTCTGGGACTGCTGAACTCCGCCGTTGACCGGGCGCCGGAGGAGGAGCTGGAGCAGCTTGACCTGACCGGACTGCGGCACATCGTCAGCGGCGGCGAGGCCGTGGTCTGCGCCACCGGCCGGACCTTCCTGGACCGGTTCGCGCCGTACGGGCTCGCCCCCACCGCGCTCTGGCCCGCGTTCGGCATGACCGAGACCTGCGCCGGCAGCATCTACTCGCTCGCGTTCCCCCAGGCCGACGAGGGCGAGGAGTTCGCCAACCTCGGTACCCCGGTCGCCGGGCTGCGGATGCGGGTCGTCGGCCACGAGGACCGCGCACTGCCCGAGGGCGAGGTGGGCGAACTCCAGCTGAACGGCCCGATGATCACCGGCGGCTACCACAACAACGAGCAGGCGACCCGGGAGGCCTTCACCGCCGACGGCTGGTTCCGCAGCGGCGACCTCGGCCGGATCGACGGCGGGCGACTCACCCTCGTCGGCCGCAGCAAGGACAGCGTCATCGTCAACGGCGTCAACTACTTCAGCCACGAGATCGAGGCCGTGCTGGAGCGGCTGGACGGTGTCGCCCGTTCCTACGTCGCGGCGTTCCCCACCCGCCCGGCCGGCAGCGACACCGAGCAGCTGGTGATCGCCTTCTGCCCGGAGGTGCCGTGGGAGGACGAGGCCGGCCTCTACCGGGTCCTGGCCGCGGTTCGCAGCAGCGTGGTGCTGCAGTGGGGCTTCCGGCCCGCCCTGATCCTGCCGCTGCCCGCCGAGACCTTTCCCAAGACCAGCCTCGGAAAGATCCAGCGCTCGCTGATGCGCAACCGGCTGGAGACCGGCCGGTACGAACAAGATGTGCACGAAGTAAGGGAATTGACGCTTCATCGGCTTGGCGGTCACGCCGCACCGGAAGGCGAGACCGAGCAGGTCCTCGCCGGGATCTACGGCGAGCTCTTCGACACCGACCCGGCTCTGATCAGCGCCACCGCCAGCTTCTTCGACCTCGGCGGCACCTCGCTGGACATCCTGCGGCTGCGCAGCCTGGTGGCACAGCGCCTGGGCGTGCCCGGTCTGCAGATCATCACCGTCCTGACCTCACCCACCGTCCGGTCGCTCGCCGCCCGGCTCACCGGGCCGCGGGGGCCCGGTGAGCCCGACTTCGACCCGATCGTGCCGATGCAGCTGAGCGGCGACAAGACACCGCTGTTCTGCGTCCACCCCGGTGTCGGCGAGGTGCTGGTCTTCGTCAACCTCGCCCAGTACTTCGTGGGTGACCGGCCGTTCTACGCCCTGCGCGCCCGGGGCTTCAACGACGGCGAGAAGCCGTTCCGGACTTTCGAGGAGATGGTCGACACCTATGTGGCCGCGATCCGGGCCAGGCAGCCGCACGGCCCGTACGCCGTCGCCGGCTACTCCTACGGCGGCGCGGTGGCCTTCGAGATCGCCAAGGTGCTGGAGGAGCAGGGCGAGCGGGTCGACTTCGTCGGCAGCTTCAACCTGCCGCCGCACATCAGGTACCGGATGGACGAGCTGGACTTCGCCGAGACCGCCGTCAACCTGGCGTTCTTCATGGCGCTGATCGACAGGAAGCAGTCCCTGGAGCTGCCCGGCCAGCTGCGCGGGCTGCCCCGGGAGGAGCAGCTGGCCCGCCTGCTCGCCGTCGCCCCGGCCGAGCGGGTCGCCGAACTCGACCTGGACGCCGACCGGTTCGGCGCCTGGGCGGAGATCGCCGACCGGCTCACCGACCTGGGCCGCGATTACCGGCCCGCCGGCAGGGTCCGCGAGATGACGGTCTTCTACGCGGTGCCGCTGCGGGGCACCAAGGAGGACTGGCTGGAGAACGAGCTGCGCCGCTGGGACGACTTCACCGACGGTCCCAACCGGTACGTGGACGTTCCCGGTGAGCACTACACGCTGATGGGGCCGCAGCACGTGGCGGCCTTCCAGGCGATTCTGCGCAAGGAGCTGGACCGGGCGATGGGAGAGGGCAAGTGAGGGGCAAGAAGATCCTGGTGACCGGCGGTACCGGTCAGGTCGCCCGGCCGGTCGCGGAGGCGCTCGCCGCGGAGAACGACGTCTGGTGCATCGGCCGCTTCGGCACTCCGGGGGTGGCGGACGAGCTCCGGGCGCGGGGCGTGACGACCTGGCGGTGGGACATGGAGGACGACTCCGAGCACGCGTTGAAGGGCCTGCCGGAGGACTTCACCCACGTCATCCACTCCGCGGTCAGGCGCGGCGAGGACGGCGACTTCAACCGGACGATCGACGTCAACGTCACGGCCACCGGCCGGCTGATGGCACACTGCCGCACCGCCGAGTCCTTCCTGTTCGTGTCGACCGGCGCGCTGTACGCACGGCAGACGCTCGACCACGCCTACACCGAGGACGATCCGGTGGACGGCGTCGCGGACTGGCTTCCGGCCTACCCGGTCGGCAAGATCGCGACCGAGGGGGCCGTCCGGGCCATGGCCCGGGTGCTCGGCCTGCCGACCACCATCGCCCGGCTCAACATCGCCTACGGCCCCGGGGGTTACGGCGGCGTGCCGATGCTGTACTTCCAGCGGATGCTCGCCGGACAGCCCATCCCGGTGCCGTTGGAGGGGCAGAACTGGTGCTCCCCCCTCTACACCAGCGACCTCGTCTCGCAGGTGCCCCGACTGTGGGACGCCGCCTCGGTGCCCGCGACCCTGACCAACTGGGGTGGCGACGAGGCGGTCGGAATCACCGACTGCGTCCGCTATCTCGAAGAGCTGACCGGGGTGCCCGCGAAGCTGGTTCCGAGCGAAGTCACCCGGGAGACCTACCAGTTCGACCCCACACTGCGCCGCCGGCTGACCGGCCCCTGCGAGGTCCACTGGCGCGAGGGAATCCGCCGCACCCTCGCGGCCCTCCACCCCGATCACCTCAGGCCCGAGTACGCCGGGTCCGAGCACGCCGAGCACTGAGGAGCCCGCACATGCCCCGAGAGAACGACAACCTCGCCGTCGTCCACGCCGCCTACCGCGCCTTCCACGACCGGGACGTGACCGCGCTGCTGGCGACCATGGACCCTGGCATCGAATGGGTCCACCCCGAGGGCCTCGCCGAGTACGGACTGGGCGGCACCAAGATCGGTCACCAGGGCGTGCTGGACTTCCTGGCCAGGGTCCCGGCCGTCCTGGGCGGGATGCGACTCGAACCCCAGGAGTTCGTCCATTCCGGCGACCGCGTGGTGGTGTTCGGCGTCCGCGCCGTCACCTCACTGAGCGGCCACACCGAGACCCTGCCGTTCATCCACTCCTGGAGCTTCCGCGACGGTCGTGCCGTCCGGATGGAGGACGTCTTCGACACCGTCACGTTCGCCCGGCTGATCGACAGCTGATCCCTGACGACCGGTCCGGCCGCGAGAGGTACCCCCGCCGGGGGCACCTCTCGCGGCGTCTCACCGCCCGTGCAGCCGGCGCAGACACGCGTAGGCGTCGGGCAGGGTGTCCAGCAGGTTCCGCTGCTGGCGCCGGACGCGGTCGAAGACCGGTCCGGCGCCACGCACCGATTCGGGCCGATGGGCGAGGGCCGGTGGCGGACCGTCGGTCTCCAGCCCGAGGCCGGACAGGACGCAGTAGTAGTCGGAGTCGCTCCACGGGCTGATCGGCTCCTCCCGGCTGCGCCGGTAGTAGCGGGCCTCCTCCGCCAGCACCGATCCGGTGGTCAGCCCGGCCCGGTAGAGCTCGATCCTGGTCCGCACCCCGCCCGAGAGGGACAGCCCCCGGGCAGCGCGCCAGAACGGCGTGTCCGTCCGCGGTGAGCAGGCGTAGCCGATCTGGACGAAGTCCCGCGCCTCGTCGAACGAGCAGGCCACCGCCCGGTTGAAGCGCTCGGTCAGGACCGGGCGGAGCGGCCCGGCGGGGAAGTGGCCCACCAGCAGCTGGAGCGTACGGACCACCAACTGCAACCCACCCGCCGGGCCGGGCTCCAGCACGCCCGCCGCCGGGCCGACGGCCACGCAGTTGCGCACCCACGCCCGACGCACCCGCCCGGGGTGCTGCTCCAGGTGGTGGACCTCGGTCTGCTCCGGATCCAGGCCCCAGAGCCGACAGAGGCCCCGGGCCGCATCATCGCGGGTGGCGAACTCGCGCGCGTAGACGTAGTCGGCGCCCGCGCGGCCCAGCACCGGGTGGAGCCCGGCCCGCCCGGCCGGCATCGCGAGCAGCGTGCTGTGCGGCTCGATGCCCCGGCGGCGGGCGTCCGGCTGCGGGACGTTCACCGACACCGCCGCATCACACGGCAGTTGCCCGCGCAGATCGAGGAAAGGCTCGGCCAGGACCTCGCCGATCAGACGGCGGCCGGGGGTGCAGTCCAGGAACAGCTGGCCGCTCAGGCGCTCGCCGGCGGTGGTGCGCAGCGCCACCAGGTCGTGGTGCCCGTCCCGTTCGACCGCGGCCAGGGCGCCCCGTGCCCGCCTCACCCCGGGCCGGGCGGTGGCGTGGCGGCGCAGGAAGCCGGTGAGCACCTGGCGGTCGACGTGCCAGCCGTAGCGGGTCGCGGGCCGGCCGTCGAACCAGCACGGGGAGCGGCGGGCGTCCAGCAGTGGGGGCTCGCGGAAGCAGGCGTAGTCGAAGGGCTCCGTGGTCTCCCCCCGGTGCCGGCGGTGCTGCCAGTAGTGCGAGAGCGGCAGCCGGTCGTGCTCGGGGAGCAGCCCGAAGGGGTGGTAGAAGGCGTCGGGCCGGGCTCCGGGCAGCTCCCGGGGGCGTGCCTCGGCGGGCCCCGCGGTCCGCCAGTTCACGTACCGGTCGGCCGTGCGGAAGGTCGCCGCACAGGCCCGCACCCAGTCGGTGTCGGCGATCCCGAGGACGTCCAGGAACCCCGAGAAGGACGGGAGCACGCTCTCCACGCCGTGTCCGGAGGCGTTCTCCGGCTCCTCGAGAACCGTCACGGATACCGTGCCCTGGAGCTCCCGGGCCAGATAGGCCGCGCTCATCCAGGCCGCCGGGCCACTGCCGAGAACGATCACGTCCCTGATCCTGGTGTCCACGTCGGAACGTTGCCCGGGAGGTCCATAGGACCTCTATAGGGAAACTGTCGGAATCCGACAGCGGCCCGCAGAGGACTGATAGGGGCACCATAGCCACCGGCTGGATCCTTGTCTCGCGATCAGGAAATCCGCGAGATGGGACCGGAGGCCACCATGGAGATGACGACCGCTGACACCGCCGTGACCGAACAGGCGGTCCCGGATTACATCGACATCGAACTTCTTCTCAGCGACCCGGACCTGCTGGCGACGGCCGCGCCGATGCCGACCCGCAGTCTGGATGTCGGCCACGCCGGTGGCTGCGGCTGACCGGCCCCGGCCGACGGCCCTGCCAGGCAGGGCAAAGCAGGGCAGCAGGATGACTCAAGCGACGAGCGCGGCCGCCGGCTGCTCCCGGGCGACCAGACGGACCAGCGACGTGATGCGGTAGCGAAGTTCGGCCGGGTCGGCGGTCAGCAGCCCGGCCTCGGTCAGCAGTTCCAGCACGTCCTCCGCCTCGCGCTCGGACGAGCGGAGCAGCGCGGCGGCGTCCTCGGGGGTGACACTGCCGGCCCCGGCCCGGGCAAGGGCCCGCAGGGCGGTACGGGCGGCCGGGTGGACTCGCGACAGGTCCGCGGCCAGGCTGGCCCGGACGTCCAGCTCTCCGAGGCGCAGTTCGTCCAGCCGGTGCTCGACCGGGGTGAGGCGATCGGCCAGCCTGGCCGTCGTCCAGTGCGGTCGGGCGGCCAGCCGGCCGGCACAGATCCGCAGGGCGAGCGGCAGCCGGTCGCAGAGTTCGACGATCCGGGCGGTAGCCGCCGGATCCGCGCTCACCCGGTCCCGGCCGGCCGTAGCGAGCAGTTGGTAGGCCTCCGGAAAGTCCAGCGGGCCTACCCGGAAGCGTTGCGCCCCTTCGATCGTGCCGAGCGCGGAGCGGCTGGTGACGACGGTGCGGCCGCACTCGTCGGAGGTGAGCAGCGGACGGACCGACCGCTCGTCCTCTGCGTTGTCCAGGACCACCAGGACCTTCCGTCCGGCCAGCCGGCTCCGGTAGAGGCGGACCAGTTCGTCCGGGCTGTCGGGCAACTCGCGTGCGTCGGCCCCGAGGGCGCGCAGGAAGGCGCGAAGCACCTCGGCCGGGTCACAGGGGAGGCCGTCGGGGCCGCGCAGGTCCGTGTAGAGGACACCGTCGGGGAACGCCGGCCGGGCGAGGTGGCAGGCCTGGACGGCGAGCGCGGACTTCCCGCACCCGGCGCCGCCGGTCAGCACGATCGGTCCGACCGGACCCGCAGGGTCGGCCAGAAAGTCCTGCGACGCCCCGCCCAGGATGGCCTGCAGCGCCGCCAGGTGGCGCTGCCGCCCGGCGAAGTCGGCGACGACGGGCGGCAGCATCGCCGGCACGAGCCCGCTCCACGCGCTGGTGGGTCGCGCGGACGACCGCTCATCACCGACCGGGGTCGGAACCGGGACCAGGACCGGGTTCGGGACCGAGGGCGCAGCCGTCGGCCGGTCGGCGGCGGCCGGGCCGGGAACGGTGCCGGAGAGGACCTGTCGGTGCAGCTCGCGCAAGGTCGGGCCCGGGTCGACGCCCAGCTCCTCGGCGAGCAGTCGTCGCCCCTGGTCGTACACCTCCAGGGCGTCGCTCTGTCGGTCGCAGCGGTAGAGGGCGGTCATCAGCTGCCCGCGCAGGCGCTCCCGGGTCGGACGCTCGGCGACCAGCCCGCGCAGTTCGGGGACGGCCGCCCGGTGACCGCCCAGGGCGAGGTCCGCCTCGATGCGGTTCTCCAGGGCCGCGAGCCGGCTCTCCTCCAGCGCCGGCAGCTCCTTCTCGGCCAGCTGCGGGGTGACCCCGGTGAGCGGAGTGCCGCGCCAGTGCGCCAGTGCGGCGGAGAGCAGTTCGGCCGCGCGGGCGTAATCGCCGGCTTCCAGGGCCCGACGGCCGGCGTCGGCGTCCCGACGGAACTCGTGCAGGTCCACCCGGCCCGGACCGATGTCCAGCCGGTAGCCGGGCGCGCGGCGGACCAGGTCGACGCGCGGGCCGAGCCTGTTGCGCAGCCGCGACGCGTAGGTGTGCAGTTGGGCGTTCCAGGTGGCTGGCGGCTCCCACCCCCAGAGCAGGGCACTCAGCCGCTCGTCGGGGAGCAACTGGCCGTCTGACAGCAACAGGGCGGCCAGGACGGAGCGCTGCTTGGTGCCGTCCAGCCTGATCTCCCGACCGTCGGGGGCCATCGCCTCCACCGGCCCGAGGAGACGGAACTCCAGGGCGGGTGCGGCCTGCCGGGTGCTCGGCTGCTCGCCGGCCCCCGGGGTATCGACGTGAGACATGACACATCCGTTCCGCGCGGCTGACACTGTGATCGCCCGACTGTACGAAGCCGTCCTTTCCCGGCCCTGTCAATGGAGTTTCCGGCCCGGGCCGCGCGATGTGAAAGGACTTCGACAGAGGCTCGGAATCCCCGCTCGCTACAGTCGGCGGTGGGCGGGGCCTGCGAGCGGGAGGAGAACCCATGACCACCGGATACAACGACGATCCCTGGACCATCACCCCTGTCGGCCGCGCTGCCGGCTAGGCGCGACCTCCAGCAGCTGCCAGAGTCGTTCGGACGCGAGTGCGCCGGTGCCTCGCACCACCCGGTCGAGCCCGGTCACCCGCTTCAGCCACACCGGTGCGCCAAGCTCCTCGAACTGTCGTGCCGCGGCGGCGAGAAGCCCTGCCGCCGCCACCCGGTCCCCCGTCAGGCCCGTCACGCACGCGAGCAGGGTGCGGACCCTGGCCGCCAGGAAGCGGTCCGTCACCCGGTCCGCGGCGGCCAGTGCCCCCCGCAGGATGTCGGCCGCCTCCGCCGGTCGGGCCTGCCGCCACAGTGCCTCGCCAAGGCAGCGCAGCGAGTGGGCCTCGCCGTGCAAGTCGCCTGCGGCGCGCACCAGTTCCAGCGCCCGTCGGCTCGCCCCCTCGGCCCGTTCGCCCTCCCCCTGGCTGACCAGAACCTCGGCCAGCCGGACGGTACTCTGTGCCTCGCCCCGGGCGGACCCCAGCCGGAGGTTGACCGCGATGGCCTGTTCGGCGAGTTCCAGACCGTTGCCCGGCTCGCCGTACTCCAGCTCGATCCGGGCCAGGATACCGAGCACATGAGCCTCGGCGTAGAGGTCGCCGACCTCCCGGAAGCCGGCCAGGGACCGGTAGCCCTCCTCCCGGGCGGCGGCCAGGGAGCCCCGGTTGCGCTCGTACAGGGCGAGATTGCGCTGGACGAGCGCCACGCCGCGCCGCTCGCCCTGCTCCGCGAAGAGCCGCCGGGCCGGTTCGAGCCGGGCGCCCGCTTCCGTCCAGCGGAACTGGACGATCTCCAGAGTGCTGAGCGAGTGCAGCATCGCCGCCTCGCCGAGGGCGTCGTCGGCGTGCCGGACGGCGGCCAGCGCGCGCTCCGCGCACTGGCGCCAGTCCTCGGGGTGGTTGCGGTTCTGGAAGAGCGTAACGCCGGTCATCGTCAGGTCCCAGGCGAGCGCGGACTCACCGCACTCGGCCGCCTGGTCGATGCTGCCGACGATCGAGGCCCGCTCACGTTCGAACCAGGCCATCGGATCCGCCGTCAGGGCGCCGACCAGCTCGTCCGGCAGCCGGTGCCTCGGCCCGGGCCCGTGCACGACGGTGAAGTCGCCGCCGTAGATGCGCCGATGCGCCTCCTCGGCGAGGAACAGCAGCGCGCCGAACACCCGGCGCTGCGCGTCCGCCCGGGCCTGCGGGGTCTCCTCCGCCTGTGCGCACTCGGCGGCGAAGAGCCGGAGCAGGTCCTGGAAGCGGTAGCGGACCTGGCCGCTGCCCCGGTCGGCGACCACTTCCAGCAGTTGGGCGTCGACCAGTTGCTCGATCAGGTCCTCGGCGTCCGGTGGGTCGACGTCCAGCAGCGCGGCGCCCACCCAGGCCGGGAAGTCGGGGAGGTTCAGCAGGCCGAGCAGCCGGTACATCCGGGCCACGTCGGCGGACAGGCCGCGGTAACTCAGTCGGAAGCCGGCCCGCACCCCGCGCGAGCCCTCGCTGAGTTCGTCCAGTCGGCGGTGCTGGTCCTTCAGCCGGTCCACCAGCTGTCGCACCGTCCAGTGCGGCTTGCCGGCCAACCGGGCCGCCGCGATGCGCAGGGCGAGCGGCAGGCCGTCGCAGAGCGCGCCGAGTTCGCGCACGCTCTCCGGATCCGCCGACAGCCGCTCGCCGCCCACCACCTTGGTGAGCAGCTCGGCCGCCTCGCCCTGGTCGAGCGCGCCGAGCGGCAGGTGCAGGAAGTCGTGGTCACCGGCCAGGCTCTCGACCGGATGGCGACTGGTGACCAGGACGCAGTGCCGGCCGCTGCCCGGCAGCAGCCAGCGGATCTGTGCGTAGGAGCGGGCGTTGTCGAGGACCACCAGGACGCGTCGGCCGCCGAGTTCGCTGCGGAACCGGTCGGCCCGCTCGACCGGATCGGCGGGGATCTCCTCCGCGGGTACGCCGAGGGCGCGCAGGAAGCGGTCCAGGACGGCGTTCGGGGTGAGCGGCTCCTCGGAGTCGTCGTAGCCCCGCAGATCGGCGAAGAGCTGGCCGTCGGGGAAGTGCGCGGCCACCCGATGGGCCCAGTGCCGGGCCAGCGCGGTCTTCCCGACTCCACCGATTCCGGTGATCAGGCCGACCGGGAGCACCGAGCTGTTGCTGCGCTCGTCCAGCATCCGGTCCAGTGCGGCGAGTTCGTCGCTCCGACCGGTGAAGGCGGCCACGTCGGCCGGGAGTTGGGCGGGAATCGCCGCCGCCGCGGCGACCGCGGCGACCGGACCGGACGCCGGCTGCTCGATCGTCACCGCGGCGGGCGGCGCGGTCAGCCATGACTCGTCGGCGAGTACCGCATCGTGCAACTTCCGTAGCATCGGGCCGGGTTCGATCCCGAGATCGTCGACGAACAGCCGACGGGCCTCCCGATAGGTCTCCAGCGCCTCCGCCCGCCGCCCGGAGCGGTACTGGGCGAGCATCAGCTGCGCCCGGGCCTGTTCGCGGAGCCCGTTCTCCTTGATGAAGGAGCTGAGTTCGCCCACCAGTTCGCGGTGGTGCCCCAGGTCGAGCCGGAGCCCGGTGTACTCTTCGTAGACGCCCAGCCGCAGCTCGCCGAGCCGGGCCGCCTCAGCCGCAACGCGTTCGCCGACCACACCCTCCAGGGCGGCGCCGCGCCACAGGCCGAGCGCCTCGTCCAGCAGTTCGACGGCCTCGACGGTGCGCCGCTGCCGCACCGCCTCCCGGGCCTGGCCCACCAGTTCCTCGAACTCGACCGCGTCGACCCGGTGTTCACCGGTCGCGAGCAGGTAGCCGGGGTGGACGGTGGTGATCAGGTCGTCCTGGCCGACCGCGGCCTTGAAGGTCTTGCGCAGGCCGGACACGCAGATGGCGATCTGGTTCACGAAGGTGTTCGGCGGCCGGCCCTGCCAGACCGCGTCGGCGAGGGTGTCCACCGAGACGACCCGATTGGCGGAGAGCAGCAGCATCGACAGGATGGTGCGCTGCCGCGCTCCGGAGAGCGGTACCGGCCGGCCGTCCACCTGGACGTCCAGGGGGCCGAGGATCCGGAACACCACCTGGTGCATCAGCCGCCTCCCCTCGGCCGAGGCCGCACGTTTTCGATCTTGCCAGTTCGCGCTGTTCGTACCAGTCGGGCCGCTTTCACACCAAGCGGCCTCGCAGGAAGCTGTCACGCCCGGCCCGGCCCGGCCGCCGACGGACCGCCAGCGGCAGACCTCCTCGACCAAGGAGTGCTCGTCGTCGTAGACGAAGTGCGAGCCGCCCGGCACGCCGGCGCGCAGCGGGATGACGCCGGAGGCGCGGGTGTTGCACCGGAAGACGCCGCCGTAGCCGGCCAGCGCGGTCACGCCCTCCTGGGTGCGGGCGCCGACTTGCAGGCCCTGCAGCTCCTCGCCCCGATCACGCACGGTGGACGCGGTACCCGGCACCGGCCATCCTCCCTGAACGCTCGACAGTGAATCGACGGTAGGCGGGGCCCGGCCCGTGCCGCCACGGTCCACCCCCCGGCCGTCCGCAAGCTGAACCGCCCACGACGGACAAGCGGGACGATCCGGGCCGAGTGGCCACAAGCTGCCACGGCACGGGTGCCAATAAGGCCACGGTGCAATGCTGCAGCGTCACCCTCTGCGATCGCGAACTTGATCGCGCACCATCCATCGGTTCGGATCGCCCGCCCGGCATCACCTCTGATGCCGGGGCTTCGAACGTCAAGGAGTGTCATGTTCACACAGATCGGGCGGTTCGTCGTCCGTCGGCCATGGCTGGTCGTCGCAGCCTGGCTCGTCGCGGCGATCGCGCTGAGCGCGCTCGCGCCCAAGCTCACGTCGACCACCGACCAGGCCGAGTTCCTCCCCTCGCACTACGAGTCGGTCCAGGTGACGGAGGTGCAGAAGCGCGCCTTCCCCGGGCCCGACCAGCCCGCCGCGATCGGCGTCTTCCAGCGCACCGACGGGGCCGCGCTCACCGACACCGACAAGGCCGACCTGGCGAAGATCGCCGCCGGCCTGGAGGCCAAGCACTACGCCCACCTCAACAAGGTGCAGACCGACCCGAACGCGGTCTCCCCCGACGGGAAGATCGGTCTGGCGAACATCTACGCCGACACCAAGGAGGTCTACGACGACCCCGTCACCAGCGACGTCAAGCAATTGCGCACGGACGCCAAGGAGCTCCTGAACGGCACCAGCCTCAAGCTCGGCATCACCGGCCAGTCCGCCTCCGCGCTGGACTCCAAGGACTCCGGCAGCAACACCGACGGCATGATCATGATGGCGACCCTGCTGCTGATCGTCATCCTGCTCGGCGTCATCTTCCGCAGCCCGCTGATCGCGCTGCTCCCGGTGCTCGTGATCCTGATGGTCTACCTGACCGCGACCGGGCTGATCTCCACCGTCAGCTCCGTCTTCGGCCTGACCGCCGACTCCTCGGTCTCGACCATGCTGATCGTGGTGCTGTTCGGCGTCGGCACCGACTACCTGCTCTTCCTGCTCTTCCGGTACCGCGAGTTCCTGCGGGCCGGCATGGAGCCGCGCCCCGCGATGGCCGAGGCCGTCGCCCGCGTCGGCGAGACCATCGCCTCCGCCGCCGGCGCCGTGGTGGTTGCCTTCCTCGCGCTGACACTGTCCACCATGGGCATGCTTCGCGCCATGGGCCCGGCGCTCGCCATCGCGGTCGCGGTCAGCATGGTCGCCGGCGTCACGCTGGTCCCGGCCGTCTTCGCGCTGCTCGGCCGGGCCGCCTTCTGGCCCTCCAAGGCCTGGAAGCGCGAGCCGAAGAACGCCCTGGCCCAGAAGGTGGGCGGGCTGACGGCCCGCCGCCCCGGGCTGGTCGCGGCCGTCTCCGGCGGTCTCCTGGTGATCCTCTCGATCGGCCTCTTCGGCTTCAAGGCCGACTTCGACACCGGCGGCTCGCTGCCGAAGACCCTGGAGTCGGTCCAGGCGATGGACACCCTGCAGAGCGGCTTCTCCGCCGGCCAGGCCGATCCGACCCTGGTGTTCCTGGAGAACACCTCCGGGGGCAAGCTGCCCGCCGACCAGCTGTCCGCCTACCGGGACAAGCTCGCCGGCATCGAGGACGTCGCCCAGGTCTCCCCCGCGATGCCGTCCGCCGACGGCACGGTCGCCCGGTACAGCGTCTCGCTGAAGTACAAGCCGTCCGAGGAGAAGGCGATCGACCTGGTCGACGGCCACCTGCGGGACCAGGCGCACGCCGCCGCCCCGGCCGACACCCGCGCCCTGGTCGGCGGCACCAGCGCCGTCCTGGCCGACATCCGCACCGCCGTCGAGCACGACTACACCGTGGTCTTCCCGGTCGCGGGCCTCGCCATCATGCTGATCCTCGGCCTGCTGCTGCGCAGCGTGGTCGCGCCCTGGTTCCTGATGATCTCGGTCGGCCTCGGCTTCGGCGGCACCCTCGGCGCCACGGTCTTCCTCTTCCAGGACCTCAAGGGCGCCAACGGCGTCCTGTTCAGCCTGCCGATCCTGGTCTACCTCTTCGTGGTCGCCATCGGCACCGACTACAACATCCTGATGGTCGCCCGGCTGCGCGAGGAGATCCGCGAGGGCAACGACCCCCGCGAGGCGATCAGGCACGCCGTGGCACGGTCGGCGCCGACCATGAGCGCCGCCGCGATCATCCTCGCCGGCACCTTCGGCGTCCTGATGCTCGCGGACAACTCGATGTTCCAGCAGATGGGTTTCGCGGTGGCGTTCGGCATCCTGCTCACCGCCTTCGTCATGGCGCTGTTCCTCGTTCCCGCCACCACCACGCTGCTCGGCCGCCGGGCCTGGTGGCCGGGACTGAAGGACCAGACGCCGACCCCGGCCGACGAGGAGCCCCTCCTGGTGGGCAGCGGCCGCACCACGGGCTGACCTGCGTCGGCGACGGCGAAGGGGCCGCCGGGTCGGATTCCGACCCGGCGGCCCCTTCGCGTCAACCGGCCTCAGGAGGTGCGGTGTTCACGAGGTGCGATGCTCGACCACTCCCACCAGCGCGGCCAGCGCCTCCCGGGCCGGGAGGTCCGGCAGGTCGGACAGCGCGTCGCGGGCGTCCGTCGCGTAGGAGTGCAGCAGTTCGCGGGCGCGCGCCTCGGCGGTCGAGCTGCGCAGCAGCTCCGCCGCCCGGCGGCGGCCGCCCTCGTCGGTGAGCGGCCCGCCCTCCAGCAGCCGGCGCAGCTCGGCCGCGCGCGGCCCGTCCTCGCTGAGCGCCAGCAGCACCGGCAGGGTGCGCACCCCGACGGCGAGGTCGATCCCGGCATCCTTGCCGGACTCCGCCGGGTCGGCGGCGAAGTCCAGCAGATCGTCGGAGAGTTGGAAGACGATGCCGAGGTGCTCGCCGTACTCGGCGAGCACCCGGACGGCCGGGGCGGGCACGCCCGCCACCGTGCCGCCCACGCGCAGCGCCATGGAGATCAGCGAGGCCGTCTTGTCGGCGATCACCGCGAAGTGGTGGGTCAGCGGGGACTCCCCCGCCGCAGGCCCGGTCAACTCCCGCAGCTGGCCCTGGACCAGGCGTTCGGCGGCGCTGCCCTGCAGCCTGACCGCCTCGCCCCCCAGGTCGGCGGCGATCCGGCCGGCCCTGATCAGCAGCCGGTTGCCGAGCTGCACGGCCGTCCGGTTGCCCCAGCGGGCCGGTGCGCTCGGCACGCCGTGCCGGCTGCGGGCACCGTCCATCACGTCGTCGTGGTGCAGCGAGGCCACGTGTATCAGCTCCACCATCGCGGCGGCGTCCTTGATCCGGTCAGACCCGTCCGCGGCGGCCGCCGCGCCGAACTCGGCCGCGAGCAGCACCAGCAGCGGGCGCAGCCGCTTCCCGCCGGCCTCGATCAGGTACCGCGACCATTCGGCGACCAGCGCGTTCGGCACATCGGCCGCCACCTCGCGCAGTCGGGTCTCGGCGTCGGCAAGTCCGAGGTGCAGCCGGTCGGCGAGCCCCCGGTCGGTCAGGGCCAGCCGGGCCACCAGGGAGTCCGGCAGGGGCTCGGCGGTCAGCGCGGTCATCGTTCCTCCGGGCGAAGCGTCGGCGCGGTCGTTCGAACCCGACCCTAGGTCCGGTACCGGGGATCACCCGGTCCCCCAGGGGCAGGCTGGCAGCAAACTGCCAGCGAACACGCGACAGGCCCCGGTCCGTGTGGGACCGGGGGCCTGGGTGTGGTGCCGCGGCCAATGGGGGGAGCCGCCGTCAGGTGAACGCGGGTCAGGCGCCCATCGCCTCGACGAGGCTCTTCGGGCGCATGTCCGTCCAGTTGGTGTTGATGTACTCGAGGCAGGACTCGCGGCTCTCCTGGCCGTGCACGACGGTCCAGCCGGCCGGGACCTCGGCGAAGGCGGGCCACAGCGAGTGCTGGTTCTCCTCGTTGACGAGGACGTAGTAGGAGGCGCTGTCGTCCTCGAACGGGTTGGTCGCCATGATGGATCGGGCTCCTGTCGGTTGGTTGCGGATCTTGCGGCCGTCGGCGTCGCGTGATGTCGGCCGACGTTGGTCAGCGGGCGGTCGCGGTGGCGGCCGCCATGCGGTGGCGCACGGCGGAGACGAATCCGGGCAGCCGGTCGATGCCCCAGAAGCGCTGGTAGCCGTCGATGAAGTACGGGACCCCGAACACCCCGTCACGATATGGGGAGTTGAGTGCCTCCAGGCCGCGGGCGCGCACCTCCGGGTCCTGCCAGGCGTTGCCCATGACATCAGGGTCGAGGCCGATCCTCGCCCCGATGCCGGCAACGACCTCCGGGGAGGAGATGTCCAGTCCCTCCGCCCACCTGGCCCGGTAGGTCTCGTCGATGAACTGCCGGCCGAGGCCGTGGTCCCTGGCCACCAGGTAGGCCAGGTGCGAGACCTCCCAGTTGGGCGCACGGTCCGTCGGCCAGACCATTCGCAGCTCGCGCTCCCGGGCCAGCCGGCGGACGTCCTGGAGGACGTAGAGGTACTTCTCCCGGGACATCGCGACGTAGGGCAGCTGCACCCCGGTCGCCTCCAGGTGGTCGTGGTGGGCATCGTCCGGCTCCCAGAACGGCAACCAGTCGATCACCTCCGCCACATCGGGATAGCGCGTGGTCAGGTCCCGGTAGGCCATCCAGGAGTATGCGCTGCCGAACGAGAAGTACCAGCGCGGTGGCTTTCTTGCCATCACCGTCTCCAAGGAATTAGCAACGAATCGCCAGTAGGATTTCTATCGATTTCCCGAGGGGCCGGACAAGCCGTCCCGCAGCAAGCTGTCAGGATTTCCCGGCCGACCGGTCAGGTCCGCGCCGCACAGAGCTCGGCGGCCGCGTCGATCAGCAGACCGCCGTACAGGTGGCCCGGGGACCGGGACAGCAACGTGATCGGCCCGTCCAGCACCAACGCGGCCACGACTTCTCCGGTGGCCCCGCGCACGGGCACCGCGGCCGCGGCGAAGCCCAGCTCGCCGGCGCCCAGGCTGTGCGCCCAGCCCTGTCGGCGGACCTTGGTCAGGGTGACCGCGCCGAAGCCGCTCACTCGGACGGCTCGGGTGATCTCGTCCGCGTCCCCCCAGGCCAGCAGCACCTGGGCGCCCGCACCCGCCGTCAGCGGTAGCGCCACGCCCAGCGCCGACCGGACCTGCCGCCCGGTGCGCGGTCCCTCGGCCGTGGCCACGCAGACCCGCAGGTCGCCGTGGCGCCGGTAGAGCCGCGCGCTGGCCCCGGTGCGGCCCCGCAGTTCCGCCAGCACGCGATCGGCGCTCTCCAGCAGCCGGTCCCGGCCCGCCTCCTCGGCCAGCTCCTCGATCCTCGGCCCCAGCACGAACCGCCCCGTGGCGTCGCGCGACACCAGCCGGATGCACTCCAGGGCCAGCGCCAGCCGGTGCACGGTCGCCCGGTGCAGTCCGGTCACCTCGGTCAGGGTCCGCAGCGAAGCCGGCCCCTCGGCCAGCGCACCAAGCAGTAGAGAGGTCTTGTCCAGGACGCCGACGCCGCTGGCGCGCTCTTCCGTCAACGCGGCCACCGCGTTCACGCCAGCCGTCGTGCCAGGTCGCGCAGAAGTGCGTCGCGTTCCCCGGTCAGGTAGAAGTGGTCACCCGGAAAAACCGTCAGGTCGAAGGATTCGGACGCGAGATCCTCCCAGGCCGCCATGTCCGCGGGTGCGACGTCCAGGTCCCGGTCGCCGACGTAGCCGACCATCGGGCAGTGCACGGCGAAGGTACTGGGGAGGTAGGTCCCCATCACCCTGAAGTCGGCCCGGATGCCCGGCATCACCAGCTCGAACAGCTCCGGGTCGGTCAGCAGCGCGGCCTCCGTGCCGCCGAGTCGGCCCACCTCCTCCAGGACGGCCTGGTCACCGCCCAGGTAGGCCGCCTTGGGCTCGAACCGGTGCGGCGCCCGGGCACCGGACACGTAGAGCCCCTCCAAGCGCACACCGTGAACACCCTCCAGCCGGCAGGCGACCTCGTAGGCGAGGCAGGCTCCCATGCTGTGGCCGAAGAGTGACAGCGGCAGGTCCGTGAAGGCCAGCAGGGCCTCGGTGACCGCATCGGCGAGCTCGGCCATGCTCTCCAGGCTCGGTTCGCCGAACCGCTCGTGCCGCCCCGGGTACTTGGCCGCCAAAAGCTCCACGCCGTCGCCGATGCAGCCGCCCCAGCTGTGGAACGCACTCGCGGTGCCGCCCGCGTGCGGCAGACAGACCAGCCGCTTGGTGGCCGTACCGTCCGCCGCCGGGTGGCGGCGGAACCATCGGCTGTCAATCGCGCTGTCGATCATCTGTCCCGTCTCCTCCGCGCATTCCGCCGTATGCCCCCTGTCGTGCGCGGAGCCGGTCCCGCCGGGGGTGCGGGGCCGGCTCCGACGCCGTTCCGCGGACCGGTCGACGCGGTTTCGAGCTGAAACGCGCGCCCGTCGGCCGCGGGCCACCGACAGTCCGCCCGGGGAGACGACTGCCGGAGTTCTCAGGAACCTCCCGGTCACCCGGGCCATGGTTCATCGATCGGATTTTCCGAAATCTTCGACGACAATTGTCGATTCGCCGCCGGCCCCGTTCGGCTGGTTCCGAACCATTTCTATCCGGCGATGCCGATCAACGCAATGGCGGGTTCAGGAAGTTGCCAGTGCGGCCCCCGCCGCTTTCAGGCGATCCGCCGACTCGGCCGCGATTCCTGTTCCGCGGGCAGCAATCCGAGCTCGGCGGCGCGCGCCCCGGCCTGGAAGCGGGAATTCACCCCCAGCATCTCCATGATCTCGGCGACGTAGCGCCGATAGGTGCGGACCGACACTGTCAGCTCCCGGGCCGCTGCCTCGTCCGTCATTCCGGCGTTCAGGCAACCCAGCACGCGCACCGCGAAGTCGGCCCGGGGCCAACTGCCGAAGCCCTCCTGGTCGCGAACCGGTACGGCGCTGCGCCAGACGCCGGCGAAGAGGATTCGCAGGGAGTTCAGGACGGAGGCGTCCCGCACCACCGCCGCCCGCCGGCTTCCGCCGATCGGATCGGCCAGCAGGGCGACCTGACGATCCACCATGATCGCCTCCATGCGGGGCAGCCGGGCCGTCCGCACCTCCACCGGGTGTCCGGCGTCGAGCTGGGCGAGAGCGAACTCACGGTCCAGACCCTCCTGCCCGCACAGCAGCCGGACCTGGACGGTGGCGCCACGCGCGGACAACAGCGCTTCCAGCGAGCGGTAGACCACCGCGGCCCGCGCCTGGTCCGAGGAGAGCACCACCTCGATTCCCCGCCCGGCCCGGCCGATCAGGCGCGTCACCTCCGCCGACAGCTGGTCCTCACCGGATCGCAGCACGGTGACGGTCGATCCCTGCGAGACCCAGTCGCGATGCCTGACCATCGTGTCGGCGAGCAGGGCCTGCACTTCCAGCAGCCCCTTCTCGATCTCATCCCTCGGACGATCCCGTACTCCCGGGCGGAGATCGACCGTCGCCGACGACTTCATCATTCCAACCCCCATGACGTGTGAGCCCGTTCATCGCCATGGAACAGCGCGGAAGCCCGACGGCCCTATGGGGCTGGCAGCAAGTTGCGCTGGCCGGGCCGCGAGCGTGCCGGCACGCCGGGAGAGCTGACGGTGAGTGCCGGTCCCCATACCGGAGGTAGCCGGCGGGGTGGTCCGCCCTCAGGTCTGCTGACCAGTTCCGGTCATGACGCGACCTCATCGCAGCGGCGGGCCCTCCGCCCGGACGCCGGCTGCCGTCATTGCCTGCGCACCATGCCGAACAGCACCCGGATCATCAGGACCGCGCTGACCAAGAGGAGGTTGTATCCGATGACCTGGAAGAGGCTGACGGAGCGCACGATCATCGGCCCGCCCGCGGTTCCGAGCAGGAGCACCGCCATCACGCCGGTGGTGGCGCCCAGAACGGTGAGGATGGCCTCGCTCAGCAGCTCGCGGACGAAGCCGCGGTCGTGCTGGTGACCCAGCAGCCGGACGTTGACGCCCAGGCGACCCTGCTCCAGCGCTCCGGTGATCCGGTTCAGCCGACGTGGCAGCTGGCGGAGCATCGGCAGTACCGCCAGCAGCTCCTCCATCGCCGACTGGGCCAGTGCAGCGGGTGCGATCTTCTCCGTGAGGTGCGTCCTGGCGAAGCCCTTGGTCGCGCCCAGGAGGTCGAAGGACGGATCGAACCGGGGAAGCGTGCCCTCCAGAGTCGCCAGAGCCCGGAAAGCGGCCGCGACGTTGGGCGGAATGGTGATCCGGTGCTCGGCGACCAGACGGAACAGGTCGCCGAAGGAGGCGAGATCCAGAGGCAGGCCCGGGCTGAAATGACGTGCCAGGAAGTCGCCGAGCGAGCGTTCCAGCTTCGGCTCGTCGATGGTCTCCGGATCGTTGACCAGCCCCACGAGCACGTCACACAGCGCCGCCGCATCGCCCTTGTTGACCGCGAGGAGCATGTCGCGCAGTCTGGCCTGGAGCAGGGAGTCGATCCGGCCCACGGATCCGAAGTCCAGCAGCGCGATCCGGCCGTCGCGCAGCAGCAGGATGTTGCCCGGGTGCGGATCGGCGTGGAAGATCCCGCCGACCATGATCTGCCGCAGCACGCAGTCCAGCACCGCGTTGGCGGCGGCGGCGGGGTCCATCAGGCTCGCGACCTGCTCCGGCGTCACGGAGCCGAGGGCGACGCCGTCCATCCACTCGACGACCAGGACCTTCTCGGTGCTCAGCTCCTGGTACACGGACGGGATCACCACCTCGGGTCCCACCGGGGCCGCGGATCGACCCGCCGTCTCGGCGGTGGCCGCCGCGATGGCCGCGATGTTGCGTGCCTCGATCCGGAAGTCGAGCTCCTCCAGCACGGACTGGGCGAACCCCTGGGCAAGTGCGTGAACACCGGTGGAACGCCCCCACTTGGTGCGTTCCTCCAGCTTTCGCGCGGCACTGCAGAGGATGTCCAGATCACGTTCGACCACGGGCCGGCACCCCGGGCGGCGGACCTTGACCACCACCTGTTGTCCGGAGCGCAGCCGCGCCCGGTGGACCTGCGCGATCGAACCGGCCGCGAGCGGCCGGGGGTCGAACTCGGCGAAGACCTCGTCGGTGGGGCCGCCGAGCTCCTCCTCCAGTTGTGCGGCCACCTGCTCCCAGAGGGCGGGCGCCGCCTGGTGCTGGAGCCGGCTCAATTGGATGATGAACTGCGGCGGCAACAGGTCGTAGCGCACCGACATCAGCTGGCCGAGCTTGACGAAGGTGACGCCGCCCTCCTCCAGGGCCAGACGCAGCGAGCGGGCGAGCTCGGGGTGGCCGTAGGGGCCGACGGCACGGGCCCGGTCCGCACTGCGCAGCAGGCGGGTGAGACCGTGCCGCCGGGCTATCGCGCTGAGCTGCGAGTAGCGCCGGGTCCGTACCCAGCGTCGACGCAGCGCCTGGGGCAGACGCAGTGCCGACCAGGAGCCGGTCGGCAGGAGGAGCTCGGAGAGCGCGAGGAAGGCCACCGCGGCGAACAGGCCGGCACCGACCTCGACGGTGAGGAGCACGGACAGGCCCACCGACCGGTTCGCGTTGCTCAGGGCCGAGCCGAGTACGGAGGCCGCGGCGACCCCGGCCGAACCGGTCAGGGCCGCCCTGATGAGGCCGATCCGCACGCCGAGCAGCCGGCGGGCACCGATCGCAAGGCCGCCGACCGCGATGATCACGCTGATCGCCCCGAAGAGGATGAGCGAGGCGGTCTTCATCGCTGGTGTGCTGTGGTGGTGGCCTTGGTCCCGCGCGGTTGAAGATCTGTCATCCCACTCCCCTGGACGTCGCGTCGTCGGCGGACCACCGAACCGGCAGAGTCTCCAGCGGGCGAGTCACCACGTTCTGCTGGTACCGCAGTTCGCTCGGGTCCACGGCGAGCCGCACGTTCGGGAAGCGCTCGAAGACCCGGCGGGTGCCGACCTCAGTGATCACCTTAGCCAGATGCGCGCCCGAGCAGTAGTGGATTCCGAAACCGAAGGACAGGTGGGCGGGCTTCTCCCGGTCCAAGTCCAACCCGTTGGGATGGTCGGGGGTCTGACGTTCGTCCCGGTTGGCCGAGATGACCGAGATGATCACGATCTCGCCTGCCGGGATGGTGGTCCCGCCGATCGTCACCGGCTCGGTGGTGGCGCGCTGCAGGGTGTTCCCGATCGGGCTGACGTAGCGGATGAGCTCGTCCATCGCGGTGCCCCAGGAGCCCGGCTCCGCCAGCAGCCGGTCGCGTTCCTCAGGGTGCGTCAGGAAGGTGCCCAGGACGCCGCCGACCAGGCTGGCGGTGGTGTCGTTGCCGCCGGTCATCAGGGCGAAGGAGGTGGAGAGGATCTCCGTGCTGGTCAACCGCTTGTCGGGATCGGCATGGATCAGGGCGGAGATCAGGTCGTCGCCGGGTTCCTTCTCCTTCCGTGCGATCAGCGCGCTCAGGTAGGTGGAGAGTTCCCTGGTCGTGCGCTCCATCTCGCCGCCGAGCGGATCTGCCGCCCGTAGCGAGTTGGACCAGCGCAGGAAGTCGGGCCAGGAGTCGGCGGGCACGCCCATCAGAGCGGCGATGGCGATCACCGGGAGCGGATCGGCGTAGCCGCTGATCAGGTCGGGCTCGGCCTGATCAGCGAGCCTGTCCAGCAGCTCGTCGGCCATGGCCTCGACCTTGGGACGCATCTCCTCGGCCCGGCGGGGGGTGAAGGCGAAGCTGATCGCGCGGCGCAGCGGGGTGTGCCGGGGCGGTTCGAGGTTGGCCAGGTGGTTGGAGGTCTCCGGCGGGGGCATCACTCGCTGCCCGGTCCGCTCCGCGATCAGCCGGTAGTGGTAGTGGATGTCGCGGCTGAGCCGGGAGTCGGCCAGCGCTTCCTTGGCCTCCTCGTAACGGGTGATCACCCAGGCCCGGCCGGCGCCGGGCAGCGGCACCTCACAGACCGGGCCCTGGGAGCGGATGTACTCCAGGATCGGAAACGGGTCCTGGGTGAACTCGTTGGTGAACATCCAGTACTTGGAAGGCTTGGGTATCACGGTCATGTGTCTCTCCTCGGTCAGGCCGGCGGCGCGGCGGTTTCGGGGCGCAGCAGTGCCGCCGGCCGGAAGGCCATCACCATGCGCTCCACCGACATCACCAGCCGGCCGGCACAGCGGCTCTCGCCCTCGAAGACCACCGAGTCGTCGAGCATCCGGTCGACCCGGACCAGGTGCTCGATCACGTCACCGGGGTGGGCGTGGCTGTGGAAGCGGGCATCGGCGACACTGCCGAACAGCATGACCTGGCCGCGGGCGTCGGGCCGGCAGGCGGCGGCCAGCACGCCGGCAGCCTGTCCCCAGGACTCGATCAGCAGCGGCAGCGGGTAGGCCGGGTCCTGGCCCGGGGCCAGCCCGGCGTACCAGGGCTCGTTGTAGGTGACGGCCTTGGTCGCCGTGATCCGCTCCCCCGGTACCAGTTCCACCACCCGGTCCACCAGGAGCATCGGGTAGCGGTGCGGCAGCAGGTCGACGACCGCGGGGGCCGGTGTGCTGCCCGGCGTCGGCTCGGTGACGGTCATCGTGCTCCTCCGTCCGTGCCGGCGAAGCGCAGGCGCAGGGAGGCCGCGGGCCCGTTCCCGGTGGCGGCGGCGGCCCGGCATTGCCAGCCGTCCTCGGTGCGGCGCCAGGTGAGGTCGATGGTGAGGGTGTCGCCGGGGTAGACCGCGCCGCTGAAACGGGCGGAGTCCACCGCGATCAGTTCGACCGGTTCGGGGGCCGTGGCGCGGGCGCCCTGGTGGGCGCATTCGAGGATGCAGACGCCGGGGAAGATCGGGAAGTCCGGGTAGTGGCCGGCGAAGGCCGGCTCGTCGGGGGTGATCACGATCCGCACCCCGGACCGCCCGTCGGTCAGCGGGGACACCACCTCGATCGGCCCGGCCACCGGGCTGATCGGCGGGTGCGTGACGGGCGCGGCGGTGGTCATGCCGCCCCCAGGCGCAGCACCGCGCAGGCCATGGCGCCGTCGCGGTCCACCGACGTCAGCACGACGGGCCGGCCCGCGGCGGTCGGCTGGTCGACGGCGGCGGACAGCAGGATGGCGATCTGGAACACACCGGTGGCGGCGGAGACGTCGCCCAGGACACCGACTGCGGGAACCCTGGTCAGGGTCTCGTCGGCCTGGTCGCCGAGCACCGCGCGCAGCGCCGCGACCTCGGTCCGGCCGGCCGTGCCGGGGGCGTCGCTGGAGACGGCGGCCCAGACCTCGTGGGGTGCCACGCCAGAGGCGTCCAGGGCGGAGCGGACGCAGGCGGCCAGCAGCTCCTGGTCGTCCACGCGGGCCGCGACGCGGGAGCGTACTGCGAGCACCTCGGCGAGCGCGCGGCGCCCGGGGCTCACCGCGTCCGAGGGCTGGATCAGCAGCATCGCGCTGCCCTCGCCGATACCGGTCTCGGGGGCCTCTGCGCCACGGCTGTGGTGCTCGATCCAGTAGCGGGCTGCGGAGAACTCCTCCACCGCACCGCACAGGACGGAGTCGGCGCGGCCGGAGGCGAGCAGCCGGGTCGCGTAGTTCACGGCGGCCAGGCTCGCGGTCCGGCCGCCCGCCACCGTGGTGTTGGGGCCGCGCAGCCCGTGCCAGATCGCGCTCTGGCCGGCCGCGCAGTTCATCACCGCGTTCGGCATCAGCGCCGGGTCGACCTCGAAGGGGCGGGCGCCCTCCAGCGAGCTGCGGGTGAAGTCCATCATGCTGGCGACGCTGCCGGTGGTCGTGCCCAGCACCAGCGCGGCCCGGTCGCCGGTCTCGCGCTGCGGGTCGGCGTCCGGCTGGCCCAGGAGCCCGCGGACCGCCGAGATCGCCAGGCCGGTGACCCGGTCCATCGAGCGGGTGCCCTTCTTGCCGAGGAGCTCGCGGACCTCGAAGCCCGGCACCAGGTGGGCGTTGCCCTCGGGCACCTGCCAGCGGGTGGTGTCCAGGGCCGCGGCGGTGGAGCGGCCCGAGCGCAGCCCCTCGGAGAATGCCCCGGCGTCCAGGCCGTACGGCGAGACCGCCGACCAGCCCGTGATCACCGGCCGGATCGCAGTGGAGGCGCTCACGCGTTCACCTTCTTCGGGGTGGAGAGGGCGGCGACGGTCGCCTCGTCCAGGGTGGCCATCCGCCAGGAGTTGGGCTCGAACTCGTGCAGGTAGCCGTGGGTGATGCGGCCGGTGGCCGTGTGGACAAGTTCCCCGCCGCGGACCACGTAGGTGTCCATCCGCGCGGTGTAGAGCAGCTCCTTCACGACGTCCTCGATGGTGTAGACGGTGTGGAGCTCCTCCTCCATCAGGGTCTCGTCCAGCAGCCGGATCTCGGACTGGGTGACCACCGGGATCCAACGCCGGGTGTCCAGCACGTGCTTGATCGGCAGACCGCGGTCGGCCAGGAAGAGGTCCTCGGTCTCCTCCATCACGCGCAGGAAGCCGGACATCTGCAGACGCTCGTTGAAGTGGCAGTAGAAGTAGGGCACCCGCCAGCGCCAGCCGAAGGCGTTGTCCTCACCGATCAGCCGGGCCAGGACCGGGTCGGCGCCGACGGTGCCGCGGCCCTCGGAGAGGCTGCCGTACGGGCGGGGCGTGACACCGAGCTCCAGGCGCGCCCCGGTGCCCAGACGCGGCACCGCGAAGGGGTGGACCGCCTCCGGGTAGGGGCCGGAGGCCGTGACGTGGTCGTCGATGCGCAGCGCGACCTTGACAGTGGAGGTCGCGGACTTCACGGACTTGCCGTCGCGCTGGACGAACTGACTGACCTTGAAGGCGAGTTCGGTCGCGCCCGGCTTGGTGACGGGCACCACCTCGGCGGTCACCTCGTCGTCCAGGTCCAGCAGTTCGATCAGGCGGGACTTCAGTTCGACGATCTCGAAGCCGAGTCCGAACTCCTTGTACAGCCTCCCGACCGGCAGGCCCGCCTCGCGGAAGTGGTGCAGCACGGCGGCTTCGGACACGTAGTTGATGTGCTTGAAGCCGAGAGCGTGGCTGATGTTGTTGCCTTCGAAACCTGGGCGGATCCGTGCGGTACTGGGAGCGCTCAGCTTGTCCGCGGCGGGATCCCGGACGTCGGCCATCGCCGTCTCCTTCGTGGTGAGAGTTCGATTCGGGTCGGTGAGGTCGGTTGGGGCCGGTCAGACCGGGCTCGGGGCATCGCCCGCGAGGCCGGACCGGATCGGGCTGCGGTCGAGGAACGCCTGAACCAGGTCGGTGAACTGACCGGGTCGTTCCAGCATCGGGAAGTGGCCGACGCCGCGCAGCAGGATGCTCTCGGCCCGCGGCAGCCGCTCCGTGAGCTGGTGGACGTCGGAGGCGGGCGCGCTGGTGTCCAGCTCGGTACCGACCACCAGGCACGGGGTGCTGATCAGGTGCACCGGCAGGGTGGGGGTGCGCAGGTACGCCTCGTAGAAGCGCAGCCAGCCGTACGGGCCGATCCACACGCAGAGCTTGCGGATGATGTCGGCCTGCAGGCCCGGCTCGATCGGCCGCGCTCCGCTCTGCAGGCGGATCCCCTCGCTGACCGTCTGCGGGAAGTTGCCGACCATGGGCACGATGTCGTCCCAGTGGAAGTCCTCCGCGCACTGCCGGTAGAAGGGGTTCACCAGCACCACGCCGGCCAGCCGCACCGGGTCGCCGGCCGCCTCCCGGCGGCAGAGCAGTTCGAGCAGCGGGAGGGTGGCGAAGGAGTGTGCGACGACCACGTCGGCCCCGCCGTCGACCGCGGCGAGGGCCTGCTCGACGTGGCGGGCCGAATCGGTCTCGTGCCGCCAGCCGGCGATTCCGTCGCCGCTCCAGGGCATGTGCGGGGCGTGGATGCCAAGCCCCGGGCGCCAGTGGGGGGTTGCGGCGGCCCACAGGCCGGCGTTGTTGCCGAGCCCGTGCAGCAGCAGCAGTCGGCTCATCGGCGTTCCCCGGGAGCGTGGAGCGCCAGGCCGGTGGCGGCCGGTGCCGAGGGGCCGCCGAGCAGCGCGAGGACCGGCTCGCGGCGGCCGGAGTCGACCCAGCCGACGGCTGCCGCCACCTGGAGCACGCCGAGCGCACCCGAGCACTCGCCCCAGCCGCCGAGGTCGATCCGCACGACGGCGTCCGTCCCGGGCAGCGGGTCGGCGGCGATCACGGCGGCGGGCCCGGGCACGGCCTCGGTCAGCCGGCTCGCGCAGTTGTGCAGGTCGGCGGCCCGGACCAGGGGGCCGAGCAGCGCCCGCGCCGGGGCGCCGGCCGCGGCACGGCCCAGGACCACCCCGGCGCCCCCGTCGACCACTCGGCCGTCGACCAGCGCCCGGGTGACCGGGTTGTCCGGCTCCACGCCGATGACCAGCACGTGGTCGGCCCGGCCGGAGCGCAGCAGCAGGGTGGCCCAGCGCAGCGCGTCCAGGCCGGAGGTGACACCGTTGCAGAGGGTCAGGTTGGGGCCGCGCAGGCCGTACCTGATCGCGATCTCGGAGGCGACGATGTTGCTGGAGGCGTTCGGGGTGTCCATCGGGCTGAGCCCGCTGGTGCTCTCCTTGGCGATCGTCTCGACGGCGCGGCAGACCGTGTCCGCGTTGCCCAGGTTGGTGCTGACCACGACCCCGATCCGGTCGCCGGCGGCAGCCGGGCCCGTCCCGTCGAGCAGGCCGGCGTCGGTCAGCGCGGCCTGGGCCAGGCACAGGCCGAGCTGGGTGGCGCGGTCCTTGTAGCGCAGCCCCTTACGCCCGATCAGGGCGGCCGGGTCGACCGGGTCGGCGTCGGGCGTGGGCGCCGCCAGCAGCGCACGGGGGTCGGTGAGGCCGGGCAGGAGCACGCTCAGCCCGGTGACGGCCACGGTCATGCGGCACCTCCCACGATCGCGACGGCGTTGACGCCGCCGAAGCCGAAGCCGTTGACCTGGGCGAGCCCGACCGGTGCGGTCAGCGGCGCGCCACTCACCAGCCGCAGGCCGGCGGCCTCCGGCAGGGGGTCCGCCAGGCCCGCCATGGGCGGGATCCGGCCACTCTCGATCGCCGACAGGGCGACCACCAGGCTCAGCAGGGCGGCCGAGCCGGAGGTGTGGCCGGTCAGCCCCTTGATCCCGGTCATGGCCGGGGCAGTGCCGGCGAAGACCTCGCTGAGCACATCGGCCTCGGTGCGGTCGTTGAGCAGCGTGCCGGTGGCGTGCAGCAGCACCAGGTCGAGGTCCTGCGGCCCGATGCCGGCCGCCGCGTGGGCCTGCCGGACCGAGGCGCCCACCCCGACCGGGTCGGGCGCGGTGGTGTGGTAAGCGTCGCAGTTGACCGCCACCGAGTGCAGCAGGCCGCGGACGGGCCGGTCCCGGCCGGGACGGCTGCTCAGCACCACGGCGGCGGCCCCCTCGCCCAGGATGGTGCCCTGGCGGGCGTTGTCGAACGGGCGGACCGCGGTCGGCGGGGTCAGCTGAATCCGGTCGGCCTGGCCGAACATGGACTCGGTGACGACGTCGCAGCCGGCCACGACCACGGTGTCCGTGTCCCCCTGGGCCAGCAGGTCCCAGCCGAGCGCGAGCGCGTACAGCGAGGCCGAGCAGGCGTTGGCGAAGGTGTGGGTGTCCGTCGCGCCGAACTCACGGTGCAGCGCGGGGCCGAAGTCGAGCTCGTCGGCGCTGAACGGAACGCCGTCGCGCCACCACAGTTCCAGCGAGCGAAGTTCGCGCAGCCCGGTGCCGACCAGGACCGGCGTGTCGCCGAGGTCCTCGGGCAGACCGGCGTCGCGCAGGGCCTGCCGGACGGCCTGGACCAGCAGCCGGGTGGCGCGGTGGGATTCGTCGCCACCCGCCGGACGGTCGTCGATCTCGAACAGCTGCTGCGCCTTGTAGCGGGAGCGGTCGAAGCCGCCGAGCGGCCCGAGGCCGCTGCGGCCGTCGCACAGCGCCTCGAAGATCTCCTTCGGGTCGCCGCCGATGCTCGCCACGGCGCCGACTCCGGTGATCGGATAGCTCATGCCGTGCTGCCCGCCCGGTCGTCACGGCGCTCGGGCTCGTACTTGCCGAGCACGACGATCGCGTTGTTCCCGCCGAATGCCAGGCCGTTGTTCTGGACGACCCGCAGGTCCGCGTCGACCGCCTGGTTGGGCACGCAGTCGATGTCGCACTCCGGGTCGGTCTCGGTGTGGTTGATGGTCGGCGGGATGAAGCCGTGGGTGATGGCGAGGCCGCAGGCGATCGCCCCCAAGGCGCTGGCGGCGCCCATGGTGTGACCGAGCATCGACTTGAGCGAGATGGTGCGCGGCGTGGTGTCGCCGAAGACCTTCCGGATCGCGCCGGCCTCGGTGATGTCGTTCGCCTTGGTGCCGGTGCCGTGGGCGGAGATCAGGTCCACCTCGTCCGGCTTGACGCCGGCGTTGCGCAACGCGATCTCCATGCATTCGGCGACGCTGTCGCCGTTCGGTGCCACCTGGTGGTAAGCGTCGCAGTTGAGGCCGTAGCCGAGCACCTCGGCGTAGATCCGGGCGCCTCGGGCCAGGGCGGACTCCAGGCTCTCCAGCACCAGGACGCCGGCGCCCTCGCCGGTCAGGATGCCCTTGCGGTTGACGTCGAAGGGCTGGCAGCACTCGGGGGCGATGGTGCCCAGCCGGTAGAAGCCGGTGAAGGTCTTGCGGCACATCGCGTCGGCGCCGCCGCAGAGGGCGTACTGGACCTCGCCGTTGCGCACCGCGTCGAAGCCGTAGCCGATCGCGTAGTTGCCGGCGGAGCAGGCCGTCGCGATGGTCATCGCCTCGACGTCGGTCAGCTCCAGTTCCTGGGCGATGGCGGTGGACAGCCGGATCGCCGAGGTCCTGCGGACGACCTCGGGGTCCATCCGATCGGGGCCGTCGGCGAGCTCGGCGGCGACCAGTTGGTCCAGCTCGTAGGACTCGCCGTCGGTGGTACCCACCGAGATCAGTCCGCGCCGGGCGGCCAGCCACTCGGAGTCCAGCCCGGCGTCCGCCAGGGCCATCCGCGCCGCCCCGACCGCGAACCGGCTCGCCCGGCCCAGGGCCGACACGGGGGTACGGGTGATCCACTGCTCAGGGACGAACTCGGTCACCTCGCAGCCGTTGCCGTGGGCGAAGCCCTCCACATCGAACACCGAGATCGGGCTCACTCCGCTGCGGCCCGCCCGCAGGCTCTCGGTGAACTCGGCCGCACCGATTCCGATACTGGACACGACACCGAATCCGGTGAGCACCACACGGCATATTCCCGGTGCGGAACGGGGGGGTACTGAGGACACGTCTCTCCTCCGACTCAATGGAAATGACGGGCCCGGCCGCCAGCGCGGGCCCGAAGGGGAATTCCCGTCACCTCAGTAGGAGAGGAAACCGGACAGCAGGGGAAGGCCGGCATATGGGTCGGTCCCGACCAGGCAGACGTCCTTCTTCATGAATTTCTTGACATAACCCGCACCCTCGGTGTCCCCGGACCCCTTGGTCCCGACCGGCAGATAGGTCCGGGCGAACCGGTAGTGACTGCCCCGCCACTTCGCCATGGTGCGGTCCAGTTGCCGCCATCCGGCCGTCAGCATTTCGTTCTCGGTCTCCACGGCGGCGGCCGAAAGCGAGCGGTGGGCCTGGACGTCCGGCTCGTTGAAAACGCCGAGGTGATCGATCCCCGCGAAGACCTCGGCCTTGCGCGGGTCGAATCCGAACAGTGCGATCTCCATCGCGTGGTAATTCATCGATTGCACCGCGCTGGCCTGCCCGGTCGCCTCCCGGAACGTCATGAACGCCTCGGGGGTCAGCGTCGTCAGCACCTCGAAGATCCCGCTGACAAGTTCGGCGCACTCGTTGGCCTGGGCCAGCCGGAAGGCCGACCTGGCGGGGAAGGTCTCCATGCTGGCGGCGACCTCTGTGGCTAGCCTGCGGAGCACGAAGAACACCATCTCGGAGGCCTGCACCGAGCGGAGGAAGATGTACTCCTCGTGCTTGTCCGAGCGGCGGAAGCGGCTGCACTCCACCAGCAGCGCGAGCCGGCGTCCGAGGACCGGGTCGGCCGCCACGTGGCGCAGCCGGTCGCCTACGCTCACGCCCGCCACCGGGTCCAGCGGAACGGCGCGGACCCTGGCGAGGAAACCGGTCAGGAGCTCGATCCGCGCGACGACGTGCTCCGGCCGGGCGCCCTCGTCCCAGGCCACCCGCTCCACCTCGAGCAGATCCGTCAGGGTCTCGTGGAGGGCTAGCAGGGCGCCGTCGACCGGGTCGTCCGGGAAGCGGTCCAGGAACCAGCTGTACACGTGCATGCAGGTGTAACGGTAGTAGTCCGGGATGGGCAGCTCGGTGCTGAACGGGCGGGTGAGCAGCCTGGTCGTCTCGGCGTCCTCGGAGTTCCCGTCCGACAGCGCTTCGGCGTGCACCGCGGCCAGGTAGTCCCGGTCGGTCTGCTCCAGAAAGCTGCGTCCGCGCTCCCGCTGGAGGCGGGTCAGGACCTGCTGCCGTTCGGTCAGCAGGTCCTCGTGGGTCGACAGGATGCCGACCGGCGCTGCGGTCGGTGCGGTCACGACTTCCTCCCGATCACCAGGTGTTTGTCCCAGCTGGAGCGGTGCACGGAGCAGTCGACGAAGCCCGCCTTCTCGAGTAGCGCGATGTACTCCGCGCCGGTCCGGTGCCGCCCCTGGGTCTCCACGTGCATGGACAGGTTCATCACCGCGGTCGGCAGCGGTCCGCCCTGCTCGTCGAAGAGGCGTTCCAGCACCAGGACCCGGCCTCCGGGAGCACAGGCGCGGTATGCCTTCTCCAGGAGCCCGAGGCAGGTCCCGTCCTCCCAGTCGGAAAGGATGTAGCCGAAGGACAGGCAGTCGGCGGCCGGCAGCTCGTCCTGGAAGAAGTCGCCCGGAACGAATTCGAGCCGGTCAGTCAGGCCCCGGTCGCGGCACACCCGGTCCAGGTGGGGCGCGACCTGGGGCAGGTCGAAGACGGCGGCCCGGAGGCCGGAGTGCTTCGCCAGGGCTGCCACCGCGAACGCACCGCTCGCACCGCCGACGTCCACGAGCCGGCGGACGTCGGCGAGTTCCGCCAGTCCCACAAGCTCCTTGGAGGGCTCGTAGCTCAGCTGCCACATGGCCTCCAGGAATGTCGCGGTGGACTCCTCGTCCCGGTAGATGCCGTCGAAGACCGCGGGGCGTCCCGCGTCCGCGGCCGCCTTGCCGCGCTTGAGGTAGTCGTCGAGCAGCGACAGCTGGCCGGCCGTGTTGGCCACCAGGTGGCGGACGAACCCGCCCAGGTAGCGGGAGCTCGTCGGGTCCACGTAGGGCACCGCCTCGGGGGCCACCCGGTAGGTTCCTCCGGGGCCGCGGTCCAGCACGGAGGCCGCAGCCAGCACCAGCAGGAGACGCTCGGTGGTGTCCGCGTCGATTCCCCGCGCCCGGGCGATGCTCTCGGCGTCGGCCGAGGTCTGCTCGACCAGGTGGGAGAAGACACCGTGCCTGATGGCCAGGTCCAGGGCGTGCGTCGAGAACAATCCGAAAACAGCATTGTCGAGGCTGCTTGGGCTCATCGATTCCCCTTCATACGGGAGTTATCGGATCAGGCTGGCCGGTGGCATTTCCCGCCCGGCCGAGCTACACGCGCCGCCGGATCGGGGTCGGGCGGCCGCAGGAACTCCACGATTCACCGTTTCACCGACCATAGCCCCGGCCCTCATCGGTCTCCGGATCCGCTGCAACAACCTGCCAGCAGGACGGGTGCCCGGATGATCCGTCAATGCAGCTTGATGCAGTGCCGGTTGTCGGCCCACGGGGGCTCGCTCAGGATGGCCGTTGCGCACGGACAGGACGGCAGGCAGGGCTGCCTCGATTTCATCAACGTCAGCCGGACCGGCAGGCGGGCGCAAGGCCTGATCGAGGCCATGCGCTCCTGATCCGCCGCAGGGCCCGAATCGGCGCGAACCACAGAACTAGGAGTGCCGCTGTGAACCGCGCAGTGGGGGTCCTGCCGGACTGCATGATGCCGGCGGCCCTCACCGTGGCGGAGTCCATCCCCCTGACCGCGCGGGGCTGAGCCAGCCACCACCCGGGCGAGGTAGCGGCGTCGTGAGAGCCCTCATGGCTTGCCGGAGCACTGACTCTGATGGAGAGAACTGGTTGTGTCTGATCGACAGGACGGCTCGCTGCCGCTGACGCCCGCCCAGACCGGCGTCTGGTTCGCACAGCAACTGAACCCGCAGAACACGGTCTTCAACCTCGGCGAATACCTGGACATCAGTGGTCCGGTCGACGGGGACCTGCTGGAGACCGCACTGCGGCAGGTGGTCGGCGAGGCGCAGACGCTTCGGGTGCGGTTCGCCCAGGTCGACGGCGCACCGGTCCAGCGGGTGGTGCCGGAGGACGAGGTCGACGTGTCACTGCAGCACGTCGACGTCAGCCGGGAGGCCGACCCGCGGGCCGCCGCACTCAGCCGGATGGCCGAGGAGCTCGGCAGGCCGGTGGACCCGCTGCGCGACCCGCTCTTCCACTTCGCCCTCTTCAGGATCGCGGAGGACCGGTACTTCTGGTTCTACCGCTACCACCACCTGCTGGCGGACGGCTTCACCGTCGTACTGCTCGGCCAGCGCGTGCCCGAGGTGTACTCGGCGCTGGTCCGCGGACTGCCCGTCCCGGAGAGTCCGTTCGCCCCGCTCGGCGAGCTGATCGCGGAGAACGCGGCCTACCGAGGCTCCGAACGACAGGACCGTGACCGGGAGTTCTGGCTGGCACGGATGGCGGACTGCCCTGATCCGGTGAGCCTGTCCGGACGGCAGCCCGGCGCCGCCCTGGACCCGATCCACCGCACGGCCCGGCTCACCACCCAGGAATCCGACGCGCTGCGTTCGCTGGGCCGTGAAGCCGGCGTGTCCTGGCCGCCGGTCCTGGCCGCGGTCGTCGCCGCATACCTCCGGCAGCTGACCGGCGAGGACGACGTGGTCCTGGGCTTCCCCGTCTCCAACCGGCAGAGTGCGCTGGCCCGTACCACCCCGGGCATGGTGTCCAACGTGCTTCCGCTGCGACTGGCGGTCCAGCCGGACATGACCGTCTCCGAGCTGCTCGTCCAGACCTCGCGCGAGATGCGAGCGCTCACCAAGCACCAGCGCTACCCGTACGAGGACCTGCGCCAGGACCTCGGGCTGTTCACCGACGGACGGCGGATGGTCGGGTCGAACGTCAACATCGCGATGGTGGAGTCCGAACTCTCCTTCGGCGACCACACCGCCCGCCCGTGCACCCTGTCGACCGGGCCGACCGACGACCTGTCGTTCCTGGTCTACCAGCGCAATGTCGGCGAAGGCCTGCAGATCGACTGTGACGCGAACCCGGAACTCTACGAGACGGAGGACCTCGCCGCGTACCACGAGGGCTTCCTGGAGTACCTGCGCGGGCTCGCCACGGCCCACCCGGACCAGCGGCTGGACACCATTCCGGTGCCGGCCCGGGCCCGGCAGGCCCGGGAGCGGGCCCTGGCCGCACTCACCGCGGCCCCGGCCGCGGACGGAGGGCCGGCCCCGACGGCGCCCGCGGACGACGTCGACGTCGCCCGCCGTGCGCCCCGCACGCCGCAGGAGGAGATCCTCTGCCGCCTCTTCGCCGAGGCGCTGGAGGTGGACGAGGTCGGGGTCGATGACAACTTCTTCTTCCTGGGCGGGCGTTCACTCCAGGTGACCCGGCTGGCGAGCCGGATCCGATCGGTCCTGCGGGCCGAACTGGGGCTGCGCACCGTCTTCGAGAACGCGACCGTCGCGGCGCTGGCCGAGCACCTGGGCGGCGCGGCCGGAGCGAGGCGGCCGCTGCGGGCCGCCGAGCGCCCGGAGCACCTCCCGCTCTCCCCCGCCCAGAACCGGCTCTGGTTCCTCAACCAGCTGCAGCACGACGGCGCGGTCTACAACGACGGCGTGGCGATCCGGCTGACCGGCCACCTGGACACCGCGGCGCTGCGCGACGCCCTGGGCGACGTGGTGGCCCGGCACGAGAGCCTGCGCACCGTGCTTCCCGCGGAGGACGGCCGGCCGCGACAGCTGGTCCTGGACCCCGCGGCAGCCCGGCCCGCGCTGCCGGAGATCCCGGTCGGCCCGGACGGACTCGCCGCCGCCCTCGCCGAGGGCGGCCGGCAGGGATTCGACCTCGTCGCCGAAATCCCGCTCCGCGCACGGCTTTTCCGACTGTCCGAACAGGAGCACGTCTTCCAGCTGGTGATCCACCACATCGCCTGTGACGGGTGGTCCGTGGCACCCTTCACCCGGGATCTCGCCGCCGCCTACGCGGCTCGGTGCGCGGGGACCGCCCCGCAGTGGCAACCGCTCCCGGTCCAGTACGCCGACTACGTGCTGTGGCAGCGGGAGGTGCTGGGGGACGCCGCCGACCCGGGGAGCGAACTGGCGCGACAACTGCGGTACTGGCAGGCCGCACTCGACGGGCTGCCCGAGGAAATCGCCCTTCCCACTGACCGCCCGCGGCCCACGACGCCCAGCTACCGGGGTGGCCGGGTGCCGTTCAGCCTCCCCTCCCGGACCCACGACCGGCTCCGCGCCCTGGCGGCCGAGAACCACGCCAGCATGTTCATGGTCGCGCAGGCCGGGCTGGCGGCCCTGCTGAGCGGGATGGGCGCGGGCGCCGACATCCCGATCGGCAGCGTCATCGCGGGGCGCACCGACGAGGCACTGCACGACCTCGTGGGCTTCTTCGTCAACTCGGTGGTGCTGCGGACCGACGTGTCGGGCCACCCGACCTTCCGTCAACTGCTGGCCCGGGTACGGGAGACGAACCTCGCCGCCTATGCCAACCAGGACCTCCCGTTCGAGCAACTGGTCGAGGACCTCAACCCGGTACGGTCGCTGGCCCGCCACCCGCTGTTCCAGGTCGCGCTGGACGTGCAGGACAACGCGCGTCCGGCCCTGGCCCTGCCGGGGCTTACGGCCGAGCCCGAGATGCTGGACACCGGGACCGCCAAGTTCGACCTGATGCTGCGGCTCAGCGAGCAGGAGGGCGTGGACGGCGCGCCCGCCGGCATCCGGGGCAGCCTCGACTACGCCACCGACCTCTTCGACGAGACGACCGTCCAGGACCTCGTCACGCGGCTGGTCCGGATCCTGGAGGCGGTCGCGGCCGAGCCGGACGCGCCGGTGGACTCGGTGGAGACGCTGTCTCCCGCCGAGCGGCGCACGCTGCTGGTGGAGTGGAACGACACCGGGCTGGCGCTGCCACGCGCGACCGTCGCCGAACTCTTCCGGGCTCGGGTGGCCGAGGCCCCCGACAACACCGCGGTGGTCTTCGGCGAGCTGTCTCTGTCGTACCGGGAGCTCGACGAGCGGGCCGAGCGCCTGGCTCGGGTGCTGCGCGGGTTCGGGGCCGGCCCGGAGCGGATCGTCGCTGCGATGCTGCCCCGGTCGGTGGACCTGATCGTGTCCTTCCTGGCCGTGCAGAAGGCGGGTGCGGTCTATCTGCCGGTCGACCCCGACTATCCGGCGGACCGGATCTCCTACATCCTCGGCGACGCCCGGCCGGTGCTGGTCCTGACCAGCACGGAGGCCGAGACCGCGATACCGGACGCGATCGCCGGCGGGCCGTCCCGGCTGCTCCTGGACCGGCTCCCGGCCGGCGACGGAGACGGCGACCAGACGGTGCCGCCGCCGAGCCGACAGGTCTCCGAGGCCGCCTACGTGATCTACACCTCGGGCTCCACCGGACGGCCCAAGGGCGTGGTGGTCACCCACGCCGGAGTAGCCGGCCTGGTGGCCGCCCAGCGGGAGCGATTCGACATCCACCCCGACAGCCGCATCCTGCAGTTCGCCTCACCGAGCTTCGACGCCTCCATCTCGGAGATCTGCACCGCCGTCCTGACCGGTGCAACGCTCGTCCTGGCCACCTCCGGCGAGCTGGCCGCCGGTCTGCCCCTGTCCACCCTGCTAGCCGGGCAGCGGGTGACGCACGCGACCCTGCCACCCGTCCTGCTCGCGGCCCTGGACACCGACGCGCTGCCGCCCCGGATGACCCTGGTGACCGCGGGTGAGGCGTGCCCGGCCGATCTGGTCACGCGATGGGCACCGGGCCGTCGGATGATCAACGCCTACGGTCCGACCGAGTCCACCGTCTGCACCACCATGAGCTCGCCCCTCGCCCCGGGCACCGGGGTTCCGCCCATCGGCCGGCCGATCGCCAACATCCGCGTCTACGTCCTCGACGACGCGCTGCGCCCGGTCCCCGCCGGGGTGCCCGGCGAGCTCTACATCGCCGGCGGTGGCCTGGCGCGCGGTTATCTGCACCAGCCCGGTCTCACCGCCGAGCGGTTCGTCGCCTGCCCGTTCAGTGAGGCCGGCGAGCGGATGTACCGCTCCGGCGACCTGGTCCGCTGGAACCGGGAAGGCGAACTGGAGTACCTCAACCGCGTCGACGACCAGGTGAAGATCCGGGGCTTCCGGATCGAGCTCGGGGAGATCGAGGCCGCCGTCGCCCGCAGCGAGCGGGTCGCCCGCGCGGTTGTGGTCGTCCGGGAGGACCGTCCGGGCGACAATCGGCTGGTCGCCTACGTGGTGCCGACCCCCGGTGGCGAGCCGGACCCGGCCGGGATCAGGGCCGCGGTGGCCGCGACCCTGCCCGACTACATGGTTCCGGCAGCCGTCGTGGTGCTCGACGCCATCCCGACGACAGCCAACGGCAAGCTGGACCGCAGGGCGCTGCCGGCACCGGACCTCGGCGCGGGGGCGGCGGAGCGGACCGCGCGCACTCCCCAGGAGGAGCTGCTGTGCGGGCTCTTCGCCGAGGTGCTGGGCCTCACCCGGGTCGGCATCGACCGGAGCTTCTTCGATCTCGGCGGGCACTCGCTGCTGGCGACGCGGCTGGTGAGCCGGATCCGCTCGGAGCTCGGTGCCGAGCTCACGGTGGCGGACGTCTTCACCGCGCCGTCCGTCGCCGCGCTGGCTCAGCGGCTCGCCGGCGCGGGAACAGCGCGCCGGGCCCTGACCGTCATGCCGAGGCCCGCACACATCCCGCTGTCGCCCGCGCAGCAGCGGCTCTGGTTCGTCAACCGCTTCCAGGAGGCGGGCGGCAACTACAACACCGGCCTCTCGCTGAGCCTGTCCGGGCCGGTGGAGCAGGCCGCCCTGCGGGCCGCGTTGGGCGACGTGCTCGCCCGGCACGAGAGCCTGCGCACGGTCTTCCCCGATGTGGACGGGCAGCCGAGCCAGCTGGTCCTGAGCCCGGAACAGGCCGGTGTCGAGCTGACGGTCGCCCAGGTCACCGAGGTGGAACTGGACGCCGCCCTGTCCCGGGCGGCTTCCGGCGGCTACGACCTGGCCGTCGATCCCCCGCTGCGGGCCTGGCTGTTCCAGCTCGCCCCGGAGGAGTCCGTCCTGCTGCTGGTGGTGCACCACATCGCCGGTGACGGCTGGTCGATGGCCCCGCTGTCGCGTGACCTCTCCGTCGCCTACCGGGCCCGCCGTGCGGGTACGGCGCCGGACTGGGAGCCGCTGCCGGTCCAGTACGCGGACTACACGCTGTGGCAGCGCGAGGCGCTGGGCGACCGGAACGACCCCGGCAGCCTGCTGGCCGGCCAGCTGGACCACTGGCGCAAGGCCCTCGCAGAGCTGCCGGAGGAGCTGGCGCTCCCCACCGACCGGCCGCGCCCGGGGCAGCTCAGCTACCGCGGCGAGATCGTCGGGGTCCGGATCGGCCCCGATCTGCACCTCGCGGTCACCCGGCTCGCCCGGGAGACCGGCAGCAGCGTGTTCATGGTCATGCAGGCCGCGGTCGCGGCGCTGCTGGGCAAGCTGGGCGCCGGCGAGGACATCCCGATCGGCAGCGTGATCGCCGGGCGCACCGACGAGGCGCTCGACGACCTGATCGGGTTCTTCGTCAACACCCTGGTGCTGCGCACCGACCTCTCGGGGAACCCGAGCTTCCGGCAGCTGGTCGAACGGGTCAGGGAGACCGACCTGGCCGCGTACTCCCACCAGGACCTGCCGTTCGAGCAGCTGGTCGACGAGCTCAACCCCGCCCGGTCCCGGGCCCGGCATCCGCTCTTCCAGGTGATGCTGACGATGCAGAACACCCCCCAGGGGCGGCTCGACCTGGACGAAGTCTCGGTGCGTCCACGGCCGTTGGAGATCGACACGGCGAAGTTCGACCTGTCGTTCCAGCTCGGCGAGGTCTTCGACCCGCAGGACGCGCCCGCCGGGATCGAGGGCGGGATCGAGTTCGCCAAGGACCTGTTCGACCGTGGCACGGTCGAGCAGCTGGCCCGCCGTCTGGAGCGGGTGCTAGAGGTGGTGACCGCCCACCCGGACCGGCCCCTGGGGACCGTCGACGTCCTGGACCCGGCCGAGCGCGAGCGGATCCTGACCGAGTGGAACACCAGCGGCCGCGACGCGCCGAACGGCACGCTGACCGAGCTGTTCGAGGCCCGGACGGCGAGCACCCCCGAGGCGATCGCGGTGGTGTGCGGGAAGACGGCTCTCTCCTACGCGGAGGTCAACGCCCGGGCCAACCGGCTGGCGCGGTTCCTGGTCGCGCGGGGGGCGGGGCCCGATCGGCTGGTGGGTCTGGCCCTGCCCCGTTCGGAGCAGCTGGTCGTCGCCCTGCTCGCGGTGCTGAAGTCGGGCGCGGGCTACCTGCCGGTGGACCCGGACTACCCGGCCGAGCGGATCACGTACATGTTCCGGGAGGCGCAGCCGGCGGTGGTGCTGTCCACCGCCGAGGCCGCCGCGTCCCTGGGTCCGGTGCTGACGGCGGACGTGCCCCTGCTGGTGCTGGGATCGGCCGACGTGAACCTGACGGGGCTCGCGGACGGTGATCTGACGGACGACGAGCGCGGTGGCGGGCTGACGCCGGACAACCTCGCGTACGTGATGTACACCTCGGGGTCGACCGGAACGCCGAAGGGCGTGGTCATCACGCACGCCGACGTCGTGGCGCTGGCGACGGACAGCCGGTACTCCGAGGGCCACGAGGCCGTGCTGCTGCACTCCGCACAGGCGTTCGACGCCTCGACCTACGAGCTGTGGGTGCCGCTGCTCTCCGGCGGCCGGGTCGTGGTCGCGCCGACGGGTGACCTGACCACGGTGACGCTCCGGGAGACCATCGGCCGTCACGGGGTTCGCGCAGTGTGGTTGACGGCCGCGTTGTTCCGGCTGTTCGCCGAGGAGGACCCCGCTTGCCTGAGCGGCCTGCGCGAGGTGTGGACCGGCGGCGACGTCGTCCCCGCCGAGGCCGTGCGCAGGGTGCTCGACGCCTGCCCGGACCTGGTCGTCGTGGACGGTTACGGCCCCACGGAGACCACCACCTTCGCCACCTCCTTCCGGATGGAGTCGCCGCAGCGGGTCCCGCAGTCGGTGCCGATCGGTCGCCCGATGGACTCGATGCGCCTGCGCGTGCTCGACAGCGCGCTGCGCCTGGTCCCCGCGGGTGTCCCGGGCGAGTTGTACGTCGCAGGTGTGGGCCTCGCCCGCGGGTACCTGCGCCGGCCGGACCTCACGGCGGACCGGTTCGTCGCCGACCCGTTCGGCGGCCCGGGCGAGCGGATGTACCGCACCGGTGACCTGGTGCGCTGGACCGCCGACGGACAGATCCAGTTCATGGGACGCGCCGACGAACAGGTCAAGATCCGCGGTTTCCGGGTCGAGCTCGGCGAGATCGAGGCCGCCGTCGGCGGCCATGCCGGGGTCGCCCAGGTTGCGGTCGTCGTCCGTGAGGACCAGCCGGGGGTGAAGCGCCTGGTGGCCTACCTGGTCGCCGCGGCGGACGGCGTCGACGTCGACGAGGTCCGGGCGCAGGTGGCGGGTTCGCTGCCGGACCACATGGTGCCGGCGGCGTTCGTGACGCTGGACGGGCTGCCGCTCACGGCCAACGGCAAGCTCGACCGCCGGGCCCTGCCCGCGCCCGACTTCAACGGCACGGCCGGCGGGCGCGCTCCGCGGACCCCCCGGGAGGAACTGATCTGCGCGCTGTTCGCCGACGTCCTCGGGCTGGACCGGATCGGCATCGACGACAACTTCTTCGCCCTCGGCGGCGACAGCATCATGTCGATCCAGCTGGTCAGCCGGGCGCACAAGGCCGGCCTGCTGCTGCGGACCGGTGACGTGTTCCAGCACCAGACCGTCGCGGCCTTGGCCCGGGTCGCGGAGGCGGTGTCCCGCAGGGCCGAGGAGGACCCGGACGCAGGCATCGGCCCGGTGCCGTTGACACCGGTCATGCACTGGCTGCGGGAGGCCGACGGGCCGGTCGACGGGTTCAACCAGGCTCTGCTGGTGCAGTCCCCGGCGGACTGCACGTCCGAACGGCTGGAGCGGGCGCTCCAGGCGTTGCTGGACCGCCATGACGCCCTGCGGATGCGGCTCACCCGGGGCTCCGACGGCGCCTGGGCGCTGGAGGCGCCGCCACGGGAGAGCGTCCGCGCCGAGGACCTCCTGCGCCGGGTCGACCTGGTCGGCGCGGACATCCCCGGCGAGGCGCGGGCCGCCCAGCGACGCCTGGCCCCGGAGGCCGGCACGATGCTCCAGGCCGTCTGGTTCGACGCCGGGCCCGGCACGGCCGGGCGGTTGCTGCTCATGCTCCACCACCTGGTGGTCGACGGCGTCTCCTGGCGGATCCTGCTGGAGGAGCTGGCCCAGCAGTACGCGGCCGACGGCCGGGAGACGGACCACGGCCCGGTGGGGACCTCCTTCCGTCGCTGGGCCGAGCACCTCGTCACGGCCGCACAGGAGCCCCGGCGGCTGGCGGAACTCCCGCTGTGGACCGGCATCCTCGACGCACCACAGCCCGCCCTGGGCTCGCGGGAGCTCGACCCCCGGCGCGACACCCTCGCGACCTCGCGGCAGCTCACGCTCACCCTGCCGGCCGAGCAGACCGAGCCGCTGCTGACCGCCGTGCCTGCCGCCTTCCACGCGGGCGTCAACGACGTCCTGCTGACGGCGTTCGCCCTCGCCGTCCTCGACTGGCAGGGCCGGCAGGCGTCCGGGCAGGGCGTCCTGCTGGACCTCGAAGGCCACGGCCGGGAGGAGATCGCCGAGGAGCTCGACATCTCACGGACGGTCGGCTGGTTCACCAGCCTCTACCCCGTGCGACTCGATCCCCGGGTCGGCGCCGCGGACTGGCCGGACGTCTGGGCGGGCGGCCCCGCTCTCGGCCGCGCCCTCAAGGAGGTCAAGGAGCAGCTGCGCGCCGTCCCGGACCACGGTCTGGGCTACGGGCTGCTGCGCTACCTCAACGAGCACACCGGCCCCGCGCTCGCGGCCCTGCCGTCGCCCCGGCTCGGGTTCAACTACCTCGGCCGGATCGACGCGGCCGAGGGCGACCGGGGCGCCGCGGACTGGACCGCGTTCTCGGGCACCGATCTGGGCAGCGGTTTCGACCCCGAGATGCCCTTCCGGCACGCCCTGGACCTCAACGCGGTGGTCCAGGACCACGCGGACGGCCCACGGCTGGTGGCCGTGTGGTCCTGGCCTCGGGAGCTGTTCGGGGAGGAGGAGGTACGCGCCCTGGCCGAGGCCTGGTTCCGCGCCCTGACCGCGCTCGTCGACCACGGGGCCGGCCCGGCCGCCGGCGGCTACACGCCCTCCGACCTCCCGTTGGTCAACCTCAACCAGCAGGATCTCGACCTGCTGCAGGAGGAATGGGGCTTCTGAGCCGAACGCCGGGAGCCAGGCGGCTCCGTTTCCACAAGTCGGTGCCCCGGCGCGTGCGGTCGAGCCGCGCCGGGGCGCCTCAACCCCGAGGAGTCCCGATGAGACAACGGGCAGAGATTCGCCGACCGCGTCCCCGCCACTACCTGATGTGCCGCCCGAGCTACTTCGAGGTGACGTACTCGATCAACCCGTGGATGGACCCCGACAAGCCGGTGGACGTGGAGCTCGCCGTCCTCCAGTGGGAGCGACTGCGCGCCCTCTACACGGAGTTGGGGCACCAGGTCGAGCTGATCGAGCCGGTGCCGGGCCTGCCGGACATGGTCTACGCCGCCAACGGCGCGACGGTGGTGGACGGCAAGGTCCTCGGGGCCCGCTTCCGCAACGCGGAGCGGAGCGCCGAGGGCCCCGCCTACCTGGACTGGTTCCGGGCCCGGGGCTACCAGGAGACCCACAGTCCGATCCATGTGAACGAGGGCGAGGGCGACTTCCTTCTCGCCGGTACGTACGTGCTGGCGGGCCGGGGCTTCCGCAGCGTTTCCGACGCCCATGCCGAAGCGCAGGAGTTCTTCGGCCGGCCGGTGGTCGGTCTGGAACTCGTCGACCCGCGCTTCTACCACCTCGACACCGCGCTCTGCGTGCTGGACGAGGACGAGATCATGTACTACCCGGACGCCTTCTCTCCGGGCAGTCAGGCGGTGCTGCGACAGCTCTTCCCGGACGCCCTCCTGGTGGGTGAGGCCGACGCCGAGGCGTTCGGCCTCAACGCGGTCAGCGACGGCCTCCACGTCATCCTGCCCGAAGCGGCGGCCGGCCTGGCGGCACAGCTGCGCGAGCGAGGCTTCCAGCCGATCGGGATGGACCTGTCCGAGCTGCTCAAGGGCGGTGGCAGTGTGAAGTGCTGCACGCTCGTACTCCGCGGCCAGAACTGACCACCACCGTGCCTCCCGTCCGGGGGACTTGGATCATCCGCTGGGTCCGCTCCGAGTCCCCCGGACATCACGAGACAATGGAACAGAGTCCGTTCCGCAAGAACCAGAGCCGGGCAGTTGGGGGAATCCCCCGTCGAACTCCCCCTGAGAGCAGTGGGGGGGGGGGGCCGGCCGGGGGGGGGGGGGGGGGGCGCCCCCCCCCCGGGGGGGGGGGGGCCGCCGCCCCGCCCCGCCGCCCCCCCCCCCCCG
>NZ_JBVHHB010000014.1:194067-210055 GCF_055561295.1 Kitasatospora sp. NPDC022785
CCTGAAGACACGTCAGGGGCGGTCCTTCTCGGACCGCCCCTGACGTGTCTTCAGGCCACTGCTCTCAGGGCCGGCCCACCCTGGCCAGGATTTCGTCAGTGATCCGCTCCGGCGCCTCCTCCGGCTGCCAGTGCGAGACGCCTTCCAGCGTCACCAGCCGGTACGGGCCGGTGACGTAATCCGCGGCCTTCTCCACGGCCATCCTGCTTGCCGCCCGGTCGCCATCGCTCGAGATCAGCGTGGTGGGCACCGACACCGGGCTGAGCCGCTCCGACGAGTCGAGGAGGCTGCCGGAGCGGTACCAGTTCAACGTCGCATCCAGGACGCCCGGTTGGGTGTGAAGCGCGAGGTAGCGCTCCACCTGTTCGGGGGCGACAAACGTGCCGAACAGGGACCGCAGCATGGCCGCGTCGTCGGCTAGCATCGCCGGCGTGCTCTCCTCGGTGACGAAGAAGGCGATGTACTGGGAGAGCTGACGTTGCACCGGGTCGTGGCGCAGGGCCCACCAGTACGCTTCGAGGTGCGGCACCGACACGGCGGTCAGCGTGCGCACCCGGCTCGGATGCTCCGCGGCCAGGTACCAGGCAACCACCGAACCCCAGTCGTGGCCCACCACATGGGCGCTCTCGACCCCCAGGGCGTCGAGGATGCCCACGGCGTCCCCACCCAGCAATGGCAGCGCGTAGGACTCCGCTCCCATCGGTCGGGCACCGGCGGAGTAGCCGCGCTGGTCGGGCGCGATGGTGCGCAGACCGGCCCGGTTCAGTTCCGGCACGATGGCGTGCCAGGAATGCCGGCTCTGGGGAAAACCGTGCAGCAGGAGAACGGGCTCGCCGTCGTCCGGGCCGGACACCTCGACGTCAAAGAGAAACTCACCGACGGAGACCTGCATGTGTCACTCCTCTGCGCCCCGTACGGACGCGTTGTCAACTCTTGTTCGTGGTGGTGCGGTCGCCATTGGCGGCGACGGAGTCCGGGCCTCCCCCCGGTGGAACGGGAGAAGGCCCGGATCTCTGCGAACCAGCGGTTTCTACTTCTTGGTGGCCGACTTCTCGAAAGCCCGGGTCGCCAGCGGTACCGCGACGGCGATCAGAGCGCCGGTCAGGATCAGGGCCATGGGCACCGGGTGCTCCATGGGAAAGGTCTGTACGGCCGACGTCGGTGCGGCGTTTCCGAAGAGTTTGCGGCTGGCCAGCACGACCGAGCTCACCGGATTCCAGCCGGCGATCCCCTGCATCCAGCCGGGCAGTCCGTCCAGCGGAATGTACGCGTTCGACAGGAACGACATCGGCATCACGACGATGGCACTCACGCCGTTCACGGCCGCGGCGTTGCGCAGCACCAAGCCGAGCAGCGCCCCAAGCCAGGACGTCGCGAGGGCGAGCAGGAGCAGCAGTCCGAAACCAGCCAGCATCGACAGGAAGCCCTCGTGCGTCCGCCAGCCGATGGCGAAGCCGATGACCGACATCAGCAGGAAGCTCCAGGCCACTACGATCACGTCACTGGTGGTCCGGCCGATCAGCACGGCCGAACGTGAGATCGGCAGCGAACGGAAGCGGTCCATCAGGCCGTTGTTGAGGTCCGTTACCACGCCCATGGCCGTGAGCCCGACGTTCCCCAGAACGACCTGGACGAAGATTCCGGCCATGATGTATTCCTGGTACTTCATATCGCCAGGAACCTTCATCGCGCTGCCGAACAGGAAGCCGAACACGATGACGAACACGGCCGGCATGAGGGTGAGCGTGATCAACTGCTCGGGCGTACGCTTGAGCTGTCGCATCTGACGCCCAATCAGGGCGGCCGAATCACTGATGGCGCCGGCGAGCCTGCCGGTTCCGGCACCGTCCGTTCGGCTGACTGCGATGTCCGTCATGCTGCTGCCTTCCCCTGCGATGTCTGTCGGGCGTTGCGGTCGTTCAGCCCCACCTCCTCGACCTCGGCGACCTGCCCGGTGAGAGCGAGGAAGACGTCGTCCATGGACGAACGGCGCACGGCGAAGTCCACGGGCTCCACCTCGGCCGCCCTCAACTTGGCGGCCACCGCGGCGATACTCTCCATCCCGCCGATCAGCGGGACCGAGACCCGGCGGGCCTCCTCGTCGACCGCCGGCTCCACGGACGCGACCGCGCCCATCGCGCTGACCACCGCCGGCAGTTCCAGGTCGGTGGCCACGGACACCTCCAGCCGCTCACCGCCGACCTTGCGCTTCAGCTCGTCCGGGGTGCCCTCGGCGATGGAGCGGCCCTTGTCGATCAGCATGATCCGGTCCGCCAGTTGATCGGCCTCTTCCAGGTACTGCGTGGTGAGCAGGACGGTCACGCCGTTCTCCACCTGCTCTCGGACCATCCGGTACAGCACGATCCGGCTGGTCACGTCGAGGCCGGTGGTCGGCTCGTCGAGGAAGAGGACCACGGGAGCCGAGACGAGGCTCGCCGCCAGGTCGAGCCGGCGCCGCATGCCGCCCGAGTAGGTCTTGGACTGGCGGTTCGCCGCGTCCGTCAGCTCGAACCGTTCCAGGAGTTCGTCCGCGCGGGCCCGCGCCTGCCGGCGGCCCATGCGCAGCAGCACGCCGATCAGCGTGAGGTTCTCCCGTCCGGTGAGCATCTCGTCGACCGCGGCGTACTGCCCGGTCAGGCCGATGCGGCGCCGGATCTCCCTCGGCTCCCGGGCGAGGTCGTACCCGGCCACGGTGACTCGCCCGGCGTCCGGGGTCAGCAGCGTGGCGAGAATACGCACCGTGGTGGTCTTTCCCGCGCCGTTCGGTCCGAGAAGACCGAGGACCGTTCCCGCCGGGACGGAGAGGTCGACACCACTCAGCACCTCACGCTCGGCGTATTTCTTGCGGATTCCCTCCGCAGAGATCGCTATGTCCATGCCTCATCACTCCGTAAGTTGCCGACTAGCCAACCACCATTGGTCCGAGTGGAGTTGAACCGCCACTCATCCAATCTTCAGCGGAGGTCCGATCACAAGGAAATCGCAGCAAGCTGCCATCGACGCGGTGGCCGGACCACCCGATTGGCCATAACAGGCCTCCTGGGCGGTCCGGCCTCACGCAGGACAATCAGCCGAGGGACTTGAGCTTCTCGTAGACAAGCCGGCCGATCTCTTCGGCGTGTTGGGGCTGGAGCAATTCACCGTGCGGTGCGGCTATCGGATGCGTTTCGATCCGGCCGGTGACCAACGGCCGCCAGAGGTCGTGCATCTGGGAGACCGCCGCCTCGCCCGACTCGGCCGTCGAGACGAACAGCATCAGGTTGCCCTTGACGACCTCGGGTTCGAAATCCGTGCCTATCCGGTAAAAGTTGTCCATGACCTTGGCGAACGCCGTGATGTGATGCGGCTCGACGCTCGCCAGTGCGCTGTCCTGGCCGCGGATGATGGCCATGACCTCGTCGTGTTCGAGCACCTGGTCCTCGGGGATCGAGTCGATGTCGTGTCCCGCCTGGTACAACAGAACGCGGAAGATGTCCTGGTCGTCCAATCCCTCGTAGTCGTCGAGCCAACTCGCCTCGGAGGGGCGGCCGTCGATGTTGACCAGCAGGGCGACCTCCTCCCCGTCCGCCTCCAGCCGGGTGGCGATCGCGTGGATCGCCAGGGCGCCGAACGACCAACCGAGCAGGTGGTAGGGGCCGTGGGGCTGGACCGACCGGATCTGCGCGACGTAGTCGGCGGCCATGGTCGCCATGTCCTCCGCCGGCTCGTCCCCCGGTTGGAACCCGCGGGCCTGCAGCCCGTAGACGGGGTACTCGGGGCGGATCTGCTTCAGGAGCACCCCGTAGCCCCAGCTGAGTCCGCCCGCGGCGTGCACGCAGAAGATCGGCGGCTTGTCCCCGCTGGTCCGCATGGGCTGGAGGACGTCGAAGCTGTCGTGGTCGCTGTCGCTGCCGAGGTGCTCGACGAGCTCGGCCACCGTGGGTGCCTCGAAGACCGCGCGGCTGCTGACCTTGACGCCCAGGACCGACCGGATCCGGCTCACCAGCTGGATGGAGATGATGCTGTTGCCGCCCAGGTCGAAGAAGTTGCCGTCGATCCCGACCCTGTCGACGCCCAGCACATCGGCGAAGAGCTCGCACAACAGCTCCTCCTGCATGGTGCGGGGACCACGCCCCTCGGGTGAGGCGGCGAACGAGGGGGCCGGAAGCGCCCTGCGGTCGAGCTTGCCGTTCACGGTCAGGGGCAGCGCGTCCATCGTCACGAACGCCGACGGCACCATGTACGCCGGCAGCGCGGCGCTCACGTGCGAACGCAGCTCCGCCGGGGCCACGTCGGAGCCCGGCTTCAGCACGGTGTAGGCCGCGAGGCGCTTGTCACCGGGGCGGTCCTCCCGCACCACCACCGCGACCTGGGCCACCTGCGGGTAGGCCGCGATGACCGCCTCGATCTCGCCCAGCTCGATCCGGAAACCACGGATCTTCACCTGGTCGTCGACGCGGCCCACGAACTCCAGCCGCCCGTCCACACGCCAGCGCACCAGGTCCCCGGTGCGGTACATCCGTTCGCCGGCGGCACCGAACGGGCAGGCGACGAACCGCTCGGCCGTCAGGCCGGGACGGTTCTGGTACCCGCGCGCCAGGCCCTCACCTGCAACGTACAACTCGCCGGGCACACCCGGAGGAACCGGGCGCAGCGCCGGGTCCAGCACGAACACCCGTGTACCGAACACCGGGGTCCCTATCGTCGGCGTACCCGAGCCCGCCTCCAGCGGCGCGCTCATCGTCGCGCACACCGTCGTCTCCGTCGGACCGTACGCGTTGACCATCCGCCGGCCCGTCGCCCAGCGGTCCACCAGCTCCGCCGGGAGCGCCTCGCCGGCGACGAGCAGCGAGCGCAGCTCCGGGAGGTCCCAGGCCGGCACCGACGCCAGGGCGGCCGGCGGAATCACGGCGTGGGTCACGCCGTGATCCGACAGCACCCGCGCCAGCACCTCGTCGGCCAGCGTTCCCCGCGGCGGCACCACCAGCGCCGCACCGGCCGCGTACACACCGCAGATCTCGAAGACCGAGGCGTCGAAACTCGGCGAGGCGAACTGCAGCACCCTGCTGTCGCCGGTCACGCCGAATCCCGCCAGCTGCGCTTCGGCCAGGCTCGCCAGGCCCCGGTGCGACACCACGACGCCCTTCGGGCGCCCGGTGGAGCCCGAGGTGTAGATCAGGTAAGCCGCGTGCTCGGGCGTCACGGGCACGCCCGGGTTGCCCTCGGCCGGGCCCGACGGCGCGCTCGGCTCCACGCCGTCCAGCAGCAGTTGCGGCACCGTCACGCCCTCGGGCAGCCGGCCCGCGTGCTCCGCATCCGTCACCAGCAGCATCGGGGCCGCGTCGGCCAGGATGTACGCGATGCGCTCCGGCGGATACTCCGGGTCCACCGGCAGGAACGCGCCCCCGGCCTTTACCACCGCCAGTTGCGCCACGGCGATCTCCACGGACCGCGGCAGCATCAGCGCCACGACCTGCTCGGGCCCCACACCGTGCCCGATCAGCTCATGGGCCAGCAGGTTCGCCCGGGCGTTCAGCTCGTGGTAGGACAGCGACACCTCCGCCGACACGACGGCCGGCGCCGACGGCGTGCGTGCCACCTGTGCCTCGAACAGCCCCGCGAGCGTCACCGGCTCGAACGAGCGCCCCGTGTCGCTCCACTCGGTCAGGATGCGGTCGCGCTCGCCGGGAGAAAGGATGTCGACCGAGCCGACCAGCAGGTCCGGGTCGGCGGTAACCGCCTCCAGCAGTCGCTCCAGCCGGCCGGACAGCTCATCGATCGTCCCGTGGTCGAACAGGTCCTGGGCGAAACCGATCTTTCCGCCGATCCCGGCCGGCGCTCCGTCCGGGGCGAACACCTCGCCGAGCTGGAACCACAGGTCGAACTTCGCGACGTCCAGGTCCACCGGGTACGGAACCATCCGCACACCCGGAAATTCAGCCTGTACCTCGGCGTTGTTCTGGAAGGAGAGCATCACCTGGAAAAGCGGGTGCCGGGCCAGCGAACGGACCGGGTTGAGCTCCTCCACCAGTTGCTCGAACGGCAGGTCCTGGTGCGCGTACGCCGCCAGGTCCGTCTCACGCACCCGCTCCACCAGCTGGCGGAAGGTCGGGTCCCCGGAGAGGTCCGTGCGCAGGACGAGGGTGTTGACGAAGAACCCGACGAGCTCGTCGAGGGCCTCGTCGGTGCGGCCCGCGATGACGCTCCCGATCGGAATGTCCTCACCGCCGCCCATCTTCCCCAGCAGGAGAGCGACGGCGGCCTGCATCACCATGAACACCGACGCGCCACTCAGACGGGCCAGCTCCGCCACCCGTTCGTGAACCTGCGGCGAGAGCACGAACCCCACCTCGTCACCACGGGTGCTGGCCACCGCGGGCCGGGGCCGGTCCATGGGCAGCGCCAGCTCCTCCGGGGCTCCCGCCATCGCCCTCTTCCAGTAGTCAAGCTGACGAGCCATCACACTGTCCGGGTCCGACACCTCGCCCAGCACCTCACGCTGCCAGAGCGTGAAGTCCGCGTACTGCACCGGGAGCGGCTCCCAACCCGGCGCCGCCCCGGCGCAGCGCGCCTGGTACGCCTGTGACAGATCCCGCGACAGCGGCGCCATCGACCAACCGTCACCGGCGATGTGATGGATCACCAGCATCAGCACCTGGTCCTGCGGTGCCAACTGGAACAGGTGTGCCCGCACCGGCATCTCACAGGACAGGTCGAAGCCCCGCCCGGCCGCGGCACGCGCCCCGTCCTCCAGGCCCTCCGGCATCACCTGCTCCACCACCAGCACCGGCGCCGCCCCTTCAACGGGCAGGACTAGCTGTCGGGGCCGCCCGTCGACATCCGGGAACACCGTCCGCAGGCTCTCGTGCCGGGCCACCACATCGCCCAGTGCAGCCCGCAGCGCGTCGAGATCCAAATCGCCCAGCAGACGGATCGGCAACGGCAGGTTGTACGTCGCGTTCGGGCCCTCGAACCGGTTCAGGAACCAGAGGCGCAGCTGCGCGGGCGACAGGGGAATCTCCTCCGGCCGCTCCATCACACTCAGCGGGCGACGGGAACCGTCGGCCGAGTCGATCCGGCCCACCAGCCCGGCGACTGTCGGCGCGTCGAAGACCGACCTGACCGCGAGCTCCACGCCGAACACCGAGCGGATCCGGCTCACCAGCCGCGTCGCCATCAGGGAATGCCCGCCCAATGCGAAGAAGCTGTCGTCGATCCCGACCCTCTCCAGGCCCAGCACCTCCGCGAACAGCCCGCACAGCAGCTCCTCACCGGCGGTACGCGGCCCGCGTCCGCCGGCGGATCCGCCGAGATCGGGGGCCGGCAGGGCCTTGCGGTCCACCTTGCCGTTGGCCGTCAGCGGCAGTGCGTCCAAGGTCACGAACGCTGTCGGCACCATGTACTCGGGCAGCACCTGTGCCGCCGCCGCGCGCAGTTCCTCCACGTCCGCGACATCGGCCGCGGTGACGACGTACGCCACCAGCCGCTTCATCCCCGGCTGGTCCTCCCGCACCACCACCACGACCTGGGCCACCTTCGGGTGGGCCGCGACGACCGCCTCGATCTCCCCCAGCTCGACCCGGTAGCCGCGGATCTTCACCTGGTCGTCGCCCCGGCCGATGAAGTCCAACTGTCCGTCCGCACGCCAGCGCACAAGGTCCCCGGTTCGGTACATCCTCTCACCCGGGGCCCCGAAGGGGCAGGCCACGAACCGTTCCGCCGTCAGACCGGGGCCGTGCAGGTAGCCGCGGGCCAGCTGGGTGCCGGCCAGGTACAACTCGCCGGCCACACCCACCGGAACCGGCCGCAGCGCCCCGTCCAGCACGTACACCCGGGTGTTGCGCAGTGGTCGGCCGATCGGCGGTGTACCGGACACGGGCTCCAGCGGCGCGCTCATCGTCGCCGCGACCGTCACCTCGGTCGGACCGTACGCGTTGATCATCCGCCGGCCGACGGCCCAACGGTCCACCAATTCCTGGGCGTACGCCTCACCGCCGGTCACCACGCAGCGCAGGGTGGGGAGTTCCGCCTCCGGCATGGTGGCGAGCATGGGGGCCGCCATCATCACATGGGTGGCCTCCCGGTCGGCGATCAGACCGGTGAGCTCGTCGCCCACCAACTGGGCGGCGGTGTCGGGAAGCACCAGCGTCGCACCGCTGAGCAGGGTCATGGTGTGATCGGCGATCGCCGGGTCGAACGTCGTCGACGCGACCTGGAGGATCCGACTTCCGGGCTCGATCTCCAGGTTCTCGATGTGCGCCGCCGCCGAGTTCGCAATGCTCCAGTGGGAGACCACGACCCCCTTGGGCTGCCCGGTCGACCCCGACGTGTAGATCACGTACGCGGCACCGGTCGGCAGGAGGCGCGCCGTCCGCTCGTCGTCGCGCGGCGAGTCGGCCGACTGCCGCGCCAGTTCTGCCTGGACGTCATCGGTGTCCAGCAGAACCAGAGGCGAGCTGTGGGCGGGCAGTCCGTCGGCCGTCGTCGAGGTCGTCACGATCACCGACGGGCGCGTGTCGGTGAGCACATAGGCGAGCCGCTCGGCGGGGTAGTCGAGTCCGACGGGGATGAACGCCGCACCGGCCTTGAGCGTGGCCAACTGCGCGACCACCAGGTCGAGCGAGCGGCCCAGCACCAGGACCACCACCTGCTCGGGCCCCACACCGCGGGCGATCAGCAGGCGTGCCAGTCGGTTGGCGCTGGCGTTCAGCTCCGCGTACGACACCGACAGATCCGATGAGTCCACGGCGGGAGCCTGCGGCGCGCGGGCCACCTGCGCCTCGAACAGACTCACGACGGTGTCCGCCGGCAGCTCCCGCGCGGTCTCACCGCCGCCGAGCAGCAGCCGCTCGCGTTCCGCCTCGGGCAGCACCGTGACCCGGGCCAGCGGCGCGTCGGTGCCCTGCACGAGCTGCTCCAGCGCCCGGACCAGGTTGTCGATGATCCGCTCCGCCGCCGCCCGGTCGAAGACGTCCGGGCGGTGGTCGGCGCGGACGAACAGCCGGTCACCGGCGGGGATCATCGAGATACCCAGCGGGTAGTGGATGGCGTCGCCGCCCTCGACCGGGGACACGGCGAGGTCGCCGACCGAGTGCTCCAGTGCGTCGGCGTCGATCGGGAAGTTCTCGAACACCACGATCGTGTCGAAGAGTTCGCCGAGACCGGTGATCTCCTGGAGATCGGTGAGGCCCACGTGCTGGTAGGGCATCAGCTCGGCCTTCTGGTCCTGGAGCCGGGTCAACAGCAACCCGAGCGGTTCGGCCGGGTTCAACCGGACCCGGACCGGCACGGTGTTGATGAACAGACCCACCATCGTCTCGATGCCGGGAATCTCCGCCGGCCGCCCGGACACCGTAGCGCCGAACACCACGTCGTCCCGACCGGTCAGCTGCCCGAGGGTGATCGCCCAGGCGGCCTCCAGAACCGTGTTCAGTGTGACACCGTGTCCGCGGGCGTGGTCGCGCAGGGCGGCCGCCAGATCCTGCGGGAGCTCCACCGCGATCCGCTCCGGGATCACCGGCTCCCGCCGGGGACCGGCGGGAGCCAGCAGCGTCGGCTCCTCAAGGCCCTCGAGCGCCTGCGTCCAGGCGGACCTGGCCACCGCCCGGTCCTGGCGGGCCAGCCAGGCCAGGTACTCCCGGTAGGGGGCGATCCTGGGCAGGCCGGAATCGTCACCACGCCGTCGGTAGAGCTCAAACAGCTCGCCCAGCACGATCGGCGTGGACCAGCCGTCCAGCAGGATGTGGTGGTTGGTGATCAGGAGCCGGTGCCGTCCCGACCCCAGTCCGATCAGGGTGAATCGCATCAGCGGCGGCGTGGCGAGGTCGAACCGGCGACCACGGTCCTCGGCCGTCAGGCGGTCCAGCTCGGCCTGCCGCGACGCCTCCGGCAGTCCACTGATGTCGAGGTCCGACCAGGGGAGTTCGATGTGCCGCGGGATCACCTGGACGGCGTCGCCGCTGCCCTGGTCACGGAAGGCTGCCCGCAGGTTGGCGTGCCGGTCGAGCAGGGCGGCGGCCGCCAGCCGCAGCGCCGCACCGTCCAACGCGCCCTCGATGTCCAGCGCGATCTGGACCGTGTAGACGTCTGAACCGTCCTGGTCGTAGAGCGCGTGAAACAGGAAGCCCTTCTGCAGCGGCGCGAGCGGGAGTACGTCCATCAGCTGCGGCAGATCGGCCTCGAGCGCGTCGATCTCCTGCTGGGTGAGCTCGACCAGGTCGAGGTCGGAGGGCGTGTGGCCGCCGGCGTCCGGTCCCTCGGTGTGGGTGACGATCGCCTCCAGCGCCCGGAACCAGGTCTGCGCCAGGTCCCGTACCTCGTCCTCGGCGAACAGCTCCCGCGGCCAGGACCAGTTCGCCACCAACTGCACGCCGTCAATGCCCTCCTGGGCGATCGCGTTCATCTCCAGTGCGTGGGACAGCGGCATCCCGGCGTCGGCCCCACCGCCCAGCCCGGCTCCGGCCTGGTCCCCGCCGTCCTCCGTGATGCCATCGAGCCGACCGAGGTAGTTGAAGCCGATCTGCGGAGTGGGGAGTTCGGCCAGGACCCGGGCCGTCTCGGGGTTGAGGTGGCGCAGCAGCCCGTAGCCCGCACCGTTGTCCGGCAGCGCGCGCAGCTGCTCCTTGACCGCCTTGACGGCACGACCCAGGGCAGGGCCTCCGGACCAGACCTGGGCCCACTCCTCGGCCGTCGACACACCCGGGTCCAGGTCGACCGGGAACAGGCTGGTGAACCAGCCCACCGTCCGGGACACGTCGGCGCCCAGGACGAGTTCCTCACGGCCGTGGCCCTCCAGGTCCACCAGGACCCCGGAGGCCTCCGTCCCCCGGCGCCGGCGCCAGTCCGCCACCGCCAGGGCGAATCCGGCCAGCAGCACGTCGTTCACGCCTGCGTGGAAGGCGGCCGGCACCCGCGTCAGCAGCGCACCCGTCGCCCGCGAGGGCAGTGTCAGCGCCAGAGCAGCCGCGTTCGACACGACGTCACGTCGCGGGTCCAGCGGACGGGATCCGAGCGAGGCGTCCTGGCTTCGGAGCATGCCGGTCCAGATCTCCAGCTCGGCGACGCGGGCCGGCGACGACGCCTCCTTCACCAGGCCCTCGGCCCAGGCCCGGAACGACGTCCCGACCGGCTCCAGCTCCGGCTTCCGGCCCGCGCGCACGGCGGCGAGCGCCGCAGCCAGGTCGGGCAGCAGGATGCGCCAGGACACACCGTCCACCACCAGGTGGTGAACGATCAGCAGCAGACGTCCGGGCAGGCCGGAGCCCGCGTCGAACCAGACGGCCCGGACCATCAGGCCCGTGCCCGGGTCCAGCCGCCCCTGCGCCGCCTGCGCCTCTTCGGACATCAGCGTGCGCACTTCGCCGTCCGACAGCCCGCTGGTGTCCACCCGGTGCAGCAGCTCGATCGCCCGCACGGCGCCCCGGGGGCCGATCTCGAGTTCCCAGCTGTCGCCGGAGCGGGACAGCCGCATCCGCAGCGCGTCGTGGTGGTCCACCACCGCCTGCAGCGCGGCGGCCAGGTCCGCGACGCCGCAGCCGGCCTCGGTGGGCGTCATCATCGCCTGGTTGAAGGCGTCGATCGGCCCACCAGCCTCCCGCAGCCGGTGGACGATCGGCGTCAACGGGACCGGACCCATCCCCGCGTCCGCGTTCCCGCTTCCACCGGTGGGCCGAGCGGCCTGGTCCACGTCCTGCGCGACCGCCGCCAGGGCCTGCACGGTACGGTGCCGGAAGACGTCCCGCGGAGTCAGCACCAACCCCGCGCGCCGAGCGCGGCTGACCAGCTGGATCGAGATGATGCTGTCGCCGCCCAGGGCGAAGAAGCTGTCATCGATCCCGACCTCTTCCAGGCCCAGGACCCCGGCGAAGAGCCCGCACAACAGCTCCTCGCGGGCATTGCGCGGACCGGTCCCAGTGACCAGGGTGCGGAAGTCGGGGGCGGGCAGGGCCTTGCGGTCGAGCTTGCCGTTCGGCATCAGCGGCAGGGCCTCCAGCGTCACGAAGGCGGCCGGCACCATGTACTCGGGCAGCACGTCGGCGACCGCGGCCCGGAGGGCGTCGGTGTCCACGCCGCCCGCCGCCGGAACCACGTAGGCCACCAGGCGCTTGACGCCCGGCTGGTCCTCGCGCACCACGACCGCAACCTGGTCCAGCGGGGCCTGGGCGGCGATGACGGTCTCGATCTCGCCCAGCTCGATCCGGAAGCCACGGATCTTCACCTGGTCGTCGATGCGCCCGACGAACTCCAGCTGTCCGTCCTCGCCCCAGCGCACCAGGTCACCCGTGCGGTACATCCGCGTACCCCGGTCCCCGAAGGGGTCCGCCACGAACCGCTCGGCGGTCAGGGCTGCCCGCCGCAGGTAGCCGCGCGCCAGACTGGCGCCGGCGACGTAGAGCTCCCCGGTCACCCCCTCCGGAACCGGACGCAGCGCGCCGTCGAGCACCCGCACACGAGCGTTGCGCAGCGGGCCGCCGACGACCGGCCGCGGGCTGTCCGCGACCGTGCAGTACAGGGTGTCCACGGTGCACTCGGTCGGCCCATAGAGGTTGTAGGTGGCGACGTCCGGCAACGCCCGCAGCTCCTGCCACAGCGCGTCGCCGATCGCCTCACCACCGAGCAGCAGCACGCGCGGCCGGGGGCCGTCGCCCTGCAGTGCCCCGCCGGCCAGGATCTGCTGGGCGTAGGTCGGCGTGAAGTTGAGGACATCGATGCCCTCGCGGGCGCCGTAGTGCAGCAGCGCGTCGGGATCCCGTCGCACCTCGTCCCGGATGACGTGCAGCTCGTGGCCGGCCAGCAGCCACATCACGCCGTCCAGCGAGGCGTCGAAGGTGAACGCCGCGCTCAGCGCGAACCGGAACCTCCTTCCCCCGGCGGCCCGGACCTCCGGCTCGATGAGGCCGGCCCGCTGGCTGTGGAACAGGCCCAGCAGCGAGCGGTGGGTGACCGCGACGCCCTTGGGCGTGCCCGTGGAGCCCGAGGTGTGGATCAGGTACGCGAGGCTGTCCGGGGTGAGCGCCGCCGTCCGGTCGAGGTCCGTCAGGTTCGCGTCGGACAGCGCGGACAGCCGCTGGACCGTCTCGGTGGCGTCGAGAACGACCTCGGTCATCCCCGCCCGGACGTCCGGCAGTCCGGCCGCGATGCCGCTCTGCGTGATCAGGGTGGCCGGCCGGGCGTCCTCGACCAGGAAGGCGATGCGCTCAGCGGGGTACTCCGGGTCCACTGGCACATAGGCGGCACCGGACTTCAGCACCGCGAACATCGCGACGATCATCTCCAGCGACCTGGGCAGGGCCAGCGCGACGATCCCCTCCGGGCCGTTGCCCTCCTGCGAGAGCAGTCTGGCGAGTCGGTTGACGCGGCTGTTGAACTCCGCGAACGTCAGCGCCTCGCCGTCGCAGACCACGGCCGGCTCGTGCGGGGTCCACTCGGCCTGCTGCTCCAGCACGTCGACCACGGAGCGCGCCGGCGTCGGCTGTACCTCGGCACCCGTCCCCAGCGTCAACAGGCGCTGCTCACGCCGGGGCCCCAGCAGCCGCAGCTGCCCGACGGGAAGTTCGGAGTTCGCCCGCACACCGCCCAGCACCCGCAGCAGACCCTCGGCGACGAACTCGACCAGGCCAGGGGCGACGGCCTCGGGGCGGTAGCTCAGCGCCAGTTCCATGGAGTCGCTGAGGATGACGGCGAGCCCGAGGGGGTAGTGGGTGTCGTCACGGCTCTGGCTGCCCACGATGCCGAGGTTGCCGGCGGACTTCTGGAGCCGCTGGGAGTCGACCGGGTAGTTCTCGAACACGACGAGGGTGTCGAAGAGTTCGCTGTGCCCGGTGAGCCGCTGGATGTCGCTGAGGCCCAGATGCTGGTGCGGCATGAGCTCGGCCTGCTGGTCCTGGAGTCGGGCCAGCAGGGCACCCAGGGTCTCGGCCGGGTCCAGCTGGACCCGGACCGGCAGGGTGTTGATGAACAGGCCGACCATCGACTCGATGCCGGGGATCTCCGCCGGCCGGCCGGACACCGTCGCTCCGAACACCACGTCGTTGCGGCCCGTCAGGTGTCCGAGCAGCACGGCCCAGACCGCCTGGACGACCGTGTTGACGGTGACCCCCGCCTTACGGGCCCACTGGGCGAGCTCCGCAGTCTCCTCCACTGACAGCCTGACCGAGTGGTGCTCGGAGGAGGCCGTCAGCTCGGGCAGCTCCGGTCCGGCCAGCAGGGTGGGCTCGTCCAGCCCCTTGAGCGCCTGCTGCCAGGCCGCCTCGGCGGCGGAGCGGTCCTGCCGCTCAAGCCACGCGAGGTAGTCGCGGTAGGGCGTCACCCTCGGCAGCGCGGAGACGTCGCCCTTGGTCCCGTACAGCTCGAAGAGCTCACCCACCAGCCGCGCCATGGACCAGCCGTCGAGCAGGATGTGGTGGTTGGTGATCAGGAACCGGTAGCGGTCCACACCTGTGGTGATCAGGGTGAAGCGCATGAGCGGGGGTGCACCGAGATCGAACCGCCGGGTCCGGTCCTCCTCCACCAGGCGGGCCAGCTCCCGGTCGCGCTCGCCGTCCGGCAGGCCGCTGAGGTCCACCTCGTGCCACGGCAGCGTCACGTCGCGCGGGATCGCCTGGACCGGCTCGCCGGTCTTCCGGTAGAGGAACCCCGCCCGCAGGTTCGCGTGGCGACGGAGCACCGCGGCGGCAGCACCCGACAGCGCTTCGATGTCGAGAGCGCCCTCGATGTCGAAGCCCAGCTGGATCGTGTACACGTCGGTGCCCTGCTGGTCGTACAGCGCGTGGAACAGCAGGCCCTTCTGCATGGGCGACAGTCCGAGGATGTCTTCGAGCCCTGGCTTCTTGTTCATCTCTTTGCCGTTCGTCATCATGCTCTCCACTCAGAACCCGAGCTCGTCTTCGAATGCGTCGATCTCGTCCTGCGACAGGCCGCCGAGCGACAGGTCGGAGGGGGTGTGGCCGCCGGCGCCGGGGCCCTCGGCATGGTCCGCAATGGCCTTCAGGGCGCGGAACCAGGTCTCGCCCAGGTCCCGGACCTCGTCCTCGGTGAACAGCGCGGCCGGCCAGGACCAGGCGGCGGTGAGCTGTGTTCCGTCCGCTCCGTCCACGGCCACCGCGTTCAGCACCAGGGCGTGCCCGAGCCGCATGCCGGCGTCGCTGCCACCGCTGAGGCCGTCGTTGGTCTCCCGGGCCTGGGCCCAGTCCGCGGCCGCACCGACGGCCTGCGGGCTCGCGGCCTCGAAGCGGCCGAGGTAGTTGAAGGCGATCTGCGGGGTGGGGAGTTGGGCCAGGACGGGTGCGGTGTCGGGGTTGAGGTGGCGCAGCAGCCCGTAGCCCGCACCGTTGTCGGGCAGGGCGCGCAGCTGTTCCTTGACGGCCTTGACGGCGTCGCCGACCACCGGGCCCGCGGACCAGACCCGGTCCCACGCGCCCTCCGGCACGCCCGGGTCCAGCCGGACCGGGAAGAGGCTGGTGAACCAGCCCACCGTGCGCGAGACGTCGGCGCCGGGCACGAGTTCCTCGCGACCGTGGCCCTCCAGGTCCACCAGCGCACCGGTGGCCCGGACGCCGCGGCGGCGCCGCCAGTCCTCGACCGCCAGCGCGAACCCGGCCAGCAGCACGTCGTTCACACCCGCGTGGAACACCGCCGGCACCTTGGTCAGCAGCGCGCCGGTCACCTCGGACGGCAGCTCCAGCGCCAGACTGCGAGCCGTCTCGGCAGTGTCCCGCTCCGGGTCGAGCGCACGGGCACCCAGCTGCGGGTCCTCCCCCGCGAGCATCCCGGTCCACACGTCCAGCTCCGCGGCACGCTCCGCCGTAGCGGCCTCCGCGACGAGGCCTTCGGCCCAGGCCCGGAACGAGGTGCCCTCGGTGTCCTTGGCGAACTCCCGGCCCTCGGCAACGGCCTGGTGGGCGGCGGCCAGGTCGGGCAGCAGGATGCGCCAGGACACCCCGTCCACCACCAGGTGGTGGGCCATCAGCAGCAGCCGGCCGGAGACTCCGGGGCCGCCGTCGAACCACAC
>NZ_JBVHHB010000015.1:0-7710 GCF_055561295.1 Kitasatospora sp. NPDC022785
CGCCCGTGGGCGTCGGCCGGGACCTCGGGGATCTCGTCGCCGACCGGCGCCTCATGCACAACCGTCATCTCGAACCACTCCAAGGGTGAGGGAACCGTCCGAGCCCGCAGGCGGCGATCCGCTCCGCTGGGCGAACACATCTTCGGTCATGCACACTACTGAACGCGGAGGCATCATGGCGGATGGTTGATCAAGTTCGTGGCTGCGAACGGGTGTTGCCCGAGTATCTGGCTGATACCGCATCACCCGCGCCCGAAATCAGCGGTCCGAATGGGCCCGGAACCGGTCGGTGCCGGGATTTTCGCGGGCCGGCCCACGGGTGATCGGGCGGCGGGGGGACCGCGTGGATCGGGTGCGCGGAAGGGAAGTCGGCGGAGGGCCGGGGGTGGTCCCGCGGGACCGATTCCGTCGCTCGCTGTCCACCCCTCGTCAGCACAGTGCACCAATCGTTTACTTGACGATCGGTTAGATCTTGCAGGATTCTGTTCCGCGAAGGGCATGTCCATGGATGTCGACAAGAGGGGAGGTCCCTGCATGGCCGGAAGCGGTCACCTCAGGGCCTTGACTCGACGGACATCATGGAATACCCCCGCCCGTGCCGACCTGTCCAGGGCTGCCGGCGGACGGAATGCCACACATCTCGGGGGCATTCGGCACGCGCAGGCCGAGGACTGCGCGAAAGAGGGCCGCCGCGGTTGGGAGCGCATCAAAACACGAAGCGACACGCAATCCGGCTGATCGCCGTCCAAGGGCGAGTCGGGTTGCGTCGCGTCGAAAAGCCGTGGTCAGGCGAGGACCAGACACCGGTCGGTGGATGCCGGCAATGACGCCGGTCCGGTGTGCCCGTTGATCCCCGTCCGGAGTTCCGGCTCCGGCACGTGCAATTCGACGATCGACGCCGAGGCACGCCCGCTGCCGTGGCACAGCCATGGGAGCAGTCCGTTACGGCCGGGGCACCGGGGATGTCAAGAGGGGTCTTCCCATGCAGAAGAACGACGTTGCTGTCATCGGCATAGCGTGCCGGTTTCCCGGGGCGGAGAACTACCGCCAGTTCTGGGACAACCTGAGACACGGTCGCTCGCACATCGGCGAAGTCCCTCAAAGCCGTTGGGACTGGAGGAAATACGCTTCTCCGGACGGTGATCCCGGCGCGGGACGGGCGCGTACGGACATCAGCAAATGGGGCGGCTTCCTCACCGGCGTGGACGCCTTCGACGCGGCGTTCTTCCATCTCTCCCCGCTGGAGGCGGAGAGCATGGACCCGCAACAGCGAATCATGCTGGAACTCGCCTGGTCGTGTATCGAGGACGCCGCCGTCCGGCCCGACGCACTCTCCGGAACCGATGTCGGGGTCTTCCTCGGTTCCTACAATCTGGACTACAAGGAACTCCAGGAGCGGGAGCTCCGCGAGGTGGCGGCGCACCACTCCACCGGAACCGCGGGTGCGGTCATCGCCAACCGCATCTCCCACTTCTTCGACCTCCGCGGGCCGAGCGTGGCCGTCGACACGGCGTCGTCCGCCTCCCTGCACGCGCTGCACCTGGCCGTCCGGTCGCTGAACCAGGGCGAGTGCGGCGTCGCGCTCGCCGGCGGGATCAACCTCGTGCTGACCCCGGGCCGGAACGTCTCCTTCTCCAAGACCGGCATGCTCTCCCCGACCGGCTCCTGCAAGACCTTCGACGAACGGGCCGACGGCTACGTGCGCGGGGAGGGCGCGGGGCTCGTCCTGCTCAAGCCCCTGGCCGACGCCGTCCGCGACGGCGACACCGTCCACGGCGTCATCAAGGGCAGCGCCGCCAACCACAGCGGCCGCACCCGCACCCTGACCTACCCCAACGACGAGGCGCAGGCGCAGGTCGTCGCGGACGCGATCCGCCGGGCGGGGATCTCCCCGGACACCATCGGCTACGTCGAGGCGCACGGGACGGGGACGCCGACCGGCGACCCGGTCGAGATCCAGGGTCTGCTGAAGGGGTTCCGGGCGGCGCGCGGCGACGGTGCGCAGGCCGGCGCGGACGCGGAGGCGGGCGAGACGGCGGAGGCGGGCCGGAAGGCGGACGCGGAGTCCGGCCGGTCGAACCACTGCGGCCTGGGCTCGGTGAAGCCGAACATCGGCCACCTGGAGGCCGCCGCGGGGATCGCGGGGTTCATCAAGGCCCTGCTGGCGCTGGAGCACCGGCAGCTGCCGGGCCTGAACAACTTCCGGAGCCTGAACCCGCGCATCGAGCTGGAGGGCACGCCGTTCCACATCGTGGAATCCCTGCGCCCCTGGAAGCCGCTGCTCTCGGAGACCGGCGAGCCCCTTCCGCGCCGCTGCGGCGTGAGCTCCTTCGGCTTCGGAGGCACCAACGCGCACGTCGTTCTGGAGGAGGCGCCGCCGCGCCCCGCCGCCGCCCGGCAGCCCCGCCCCGGCTACCTGATCTGCCTCTCGGCCCGGACCACGACGGCGCTGGAGCAGAGGATCCGCGACCTGTCCGACTGGCTCGACCAGGAGTGGCCCGGCACCGACCTGACGGACCTCAGCGCCACACTGCTCCTCGGGCGCGAGCACCTCGACCGCCGGACGGCGCTGGTCGTGCGCAGCGCCGACGAACTGCGGGTGAAGCTGAAGCGCCTGCTGGAGGCCGGCCGGGCCCGGAACTGCTTCCACGACCGGGGCTCCGCCGGGCAGCCGGCCCCGGCCGGGGGAGAGCGGTCCGACGCACCCCGTCCTGACGTCCCGGACACGTTCCACCTCGGCGCGGACCTCCCCGCCGACGAGTACACGCAACAACTCCTGGCCCTGGCCGAGGCCTTCAGCGGGGGAGCCGACCGCCCCTGGGTGGACCTCTTCCCGGCCGTCGGGGCGCGAAGGCTCCGCCTGCCGACGTACGCGTTCGACCGGCGGCGCTTCTGGATCACCCCGGACGCCGCCGACGCCGCTCCGGCGCCGGCCCCGGCCGGGCACGGGGACGCCGCACACGAAGAAGCCGGGCACCAGGAAGCCGGGAACGAGGAACCAGCATCGGATGCGGCCGGGAACGCGCGCCGCGGGGAGTGGGCAGGTTTGGGCGTCGAAGAGAGTGTCGAGGCGGATCTCCGCAGCATCGCGGGCCAGGTCCTGAAGCTCGCGGCCGACGAGATCCACCCGAAGGACCGGCTGACCGACCTCGGGTTCGACTCGGTCGGCAACACGCAGCTGGCCCTGCGGCTGAGCGGGCACTTCGGGATCGACGTCACGCCCGAGCTCTTCTACACCTACTTCACGCTGGAGATGGTCCGGGACCACCTCGTCCGGGACCACCGGGACGCGGTGCGGCGCACCTACGGGGTGGCCGGGGAAGCCGCCCCCGCCGCGGCCGAGCCGGCGGCGCCCCGGGCCGAAGCCGCCCCCGCCCCCGCGCCGACCGGTACGGCCGCCGCCGACGACGCCATCGCCGTCATCGGGATGAGCGGACGCTTCCCCCAGGCCCGGACCGTCGACGAGTTCTGGAACCTCCTCGCCGAGGGCCGGGAGGCGATCGGACCGATACCCGCCGACCGGGCGGAGAGCTGGCGCGGCCCCCTCGACGTGACCGGCGTCAGGGCCGGATGGCTGCCCGGCGCGGCCGAGTTCGACCCGCTGTTCTTCGAGATCTCCCCCAAGGAGGCCGAGACCATGGACCCGCGGCAGCGCCTGCTGCTGCAGGAGTCCTGGCGGGCCCTGGAGGACGCGGGGTACGGGGCGAAGCAGCTCCGTGACAACACCATGGGCATGTTCGTCGGCGCCGAACAGGGCGACTACCAGCGCCTGACCGGTGACGGGGAGACGCTCACCTCGGGCCACGACGGCATCCTGGCCGCCCGCCTCGGCTACTTCCTGAACTTCTCGGGCCCGGTGCTCAGCATCAACACCGCCTGCTCGGCGGGCCTGGCGGCCGTGCACCAGGCCTGCCTGAGCCTGCGCAGCGGCGAGTGCGACACCGCGGTCGCGGCCGGCGTCAACCTCCTGTCGACCTCCAGGTTCTTCGAGCACGCCACCCAGGCCGGCATGCTGTCGGAGGACGGCGTCTGCTACGCCTTCGACCGGCGCGCCAACGGCCTGGTGATGGCCGAGGCCGTCGCCGTCGTCGTGCTGAAGCCGCTGTCGAAGGCGGTCGCCGACGGCGACCGGATCCACGCCGTCATCCGGGCCAGCGGCGTCAACTACGACGGCCGCACCAACGGCATCACCGCGCCCAGCCAGCCGTCGCAGGCCGCCCTGCTGAGCACCGTCTACGACCGGTTCGGCATCGACCCGGCCGGCATTGACCACGTGGTCGCGCACGGCACCGGCACCCGGCTCGGCGACCCCATCGAGGTCAACGCACTCGCCGGCGTCTTCGGCCGCCACACCGACAAGAAGCAGTACTGCGCCCTGACCTCGGTCAAGACCAACGTCGGGCACACCCTGGCGGCCTCCGGCGTGGTCAGCCTGATCGGCCTGGTGCAGGCCCTGCGGCACGAGACGCTGCCCGCCAGCCTGCACTGCGAGCAGGAGAGCGACTACATCGACTGGGCCCACAGCCCGTTCTACGTCAACCGCGAGGCGCGGCCCTGGAAGGACGAGCCGGGCCGCAAGCGGATGGGCGCGGTCAGCTCCTTCGGCATCAGCGGCACCAACGCCCATGTCGTGGTGGAGAGTCACGGCGCCGAGCCGGCCCGCTCCGGCGCCGGTGACCGGCCCTCCCAGCTGCTCGTGCTCTCCGCGAAGACCGACGAGGCACTGCGGACCAGGGCCGCGGAGCTGCTGGCCTTCCTGCAGAACGACGGGGCCGGCGAGACCGGCCTCGACCGGATCAGCGCCACCCTGCTCGGCGGCCGGCACCACTTCGCGCACCGCTGCGCACTGGTCGCCGCCACCCGGGCGGAGGCCGAGCAGCTGCTCCAGCAGTTCCTCGACGGCAAGAAGGCCCCCCAGCTGTTCCGCGGGGTGGCCGGCCGGGACTTCCAGCCGCAGGTCGCCCTCACCGAGTACGGCAACGAGCTGGTGGCGCGCGCCGCCGGTGCGGCCGCGGACCGTGGCCGGTACCAGGACGCCGTCCGCGCCCTGGCCGACCTCTACACCCAGGGCTACGAGCTCGACTGGGAGCGGCTGTTCGGCGACCGGCCGCCGCTGCGCGCCTCGCTGCCCGGCTACCCCTTCGCACGCGAGACCTACTGGGCCGAGGCCGCGGCGGACGGGTCGCGCCGCGCCCTGCCGGCGGCCGGCCCGGGGCCCCGCCCGCGCCTGCACCCGCTGCTGGACGGCAACGAATCCACGCTCCACGCCCAGCGGTTCGGCAAGCGGCTGTCGAAGGACGAGTTCTTCCTGCGGGACCACGTCGTGGACGGCAAGATACTGCTCCCGGGCGTCGCCCACATGGAGATGGCGTACACGGCCGCCCGGCTCTCCAGCGGCTCCGAGGCCGTGACGCTCCAGGACATCATCTGGGGCCACCCGATCGTCATGGAGGACGACTCCCGGACGGTCAACATCGAGCTCAGCCCGCTCAAGCAGGACTCGCTCGAGTACCTCATCTACAGCGAGAGCGACGGCAGGCGGACCGTCTTCTCCCAGGGCCGGGCCAACTACGCCGCGGAACAGCCCTCGCGGGTGCGGGGCAGCATCGACATCCCCGGCATCCTGGGGCGCTGCACCGGCCGCCAGGAGAACGCGGAGATCTTCGCGAGCTTCCGGGAGCTGGGCTTCGGCTACGGCGAGACCTTCCAGGCCATCGAGACGCTCCACTGCGGCGAGACCGAGGCCCTGGCCCGGATCGTCCTCGGGGACGGCCTGGCGGGCGAGTTCCCCGAGTTCACCATGCACCCCTCGCTCTTCGACGCCGCGCTCAACACCCTGCGGGGCATCGGCGAGCAGGACGGCGTGCTGAGAATCCCGTTCAGCCTCGAAGAGCTCGTCGTCTTCGCCCCCATCCCGAGCGTCTCCTACTGCCACGCCACGATCCACCGGATCGCCCGCGACGGCGCGGTCAGCGTCAACCTCGCGATCTGCGACGAGAACGGCGCCGAGTGCGTGCGGGCCACCGGGCTCGTCTTCAAGGAGTTCGCGGCCAAGAAGGACGAGGAACTGCACCTCTACGTCCCGCGCTGGACGGAGGGCACCGGCGAGAGCACCGGGCAGGGGCCGGACTCCGCCGGCGCGGAGCACGTACTGCTCGTCCTCGACGACGACGAGGCGCGCCCGGCGCGACTCGCGGACACGCACCCCGGCCGCGTCCTCCGGGTGACGGCCGGGCAGGCCTTCGCGGAGCCGTCCCCGGGCGTCTTCACCGTCGACCGCCGCAGCGGCGCCGACTTCGACCGGCTGCTGCGCACCCTCGACGAGCGCGGGCAGCTGCCGCACGCGATCGCCGACCTCTGGGCGCTGACGCCCGGCCGGTCCGGGCTCACCCTCGGGCTGGAGAGCCTGCGCCACCTCTTCCGGGCCGTGCACCAGGTCGGCATCGAGCACGAGATCCGGTACCTGGCCGTCCTGCCCGGCGAGCCGGGACCGGCCCGTGCGGCCGCGGAGGCGCTCTCCGGGTTCGCGCGCGCCATGACGCCCGTCAACCACCTCTTCCGGATGAACAGCCTCCAGCTCGACGCGACCGCGGGCGCCGGGGCCGTCGCCGACGGCGTGCTGCGGGAACTGCGCCTGGCCGAGGGCCCCACCGCGCGCGGCGGGCACGAGATCCGGCACGCCGACGGCACCCGCTCCGAGCGGGTCCTCCAGCCGTGGAACGGCGGCGGCCGGCCCGCGGCCTCGGCGCTGCCCCTGAAGGAGGGCGGCGTCTACCTGATCAGCGGCGGCGCCGGAGCGCTCGGGCTGCACCTCGCCGGCTACCTCGCCCAGCAGTGCCGGGCCAGGCTCGTCCTGCTCGGCCGCCGGCAGCCCGACGCCGAGCGGCGCGCGAAGCTCGCCGCCCTGGAGGCGGCCGGAGCCGAGGTCCTCTACCTCGCCTGCGACGTGGCCGACCGCGACGACGTCGGCCGGGCACTCGCCGCGGCACGCGAGCGCTTCGGCACGCTGGACGGCGTCTTCCACAGCGCCGGCCTCGTCGGCAGCGCCGGCGTCATGGAGGCCGGGCAGGCCGAGTTCGACGCCGTCCTGGCGCCGAAGCTGCACGGCACCGTCCACCTGGACGAGCTGACGCAGCAGGACCCGCTGGACTTCTTCGTCCTCTTCTCGTCCATCGCCGCCTACGTCGGCGACTTCGGGCAGGGCAGCTACGCCGCCGCCAACCGCTTCCTCGACGCCTACGCCCACCAGCGGGAGGCGCTGCGGGCCGAGGGCCTGCGCCACGGCCGGAGCATCTCGATCAACTGGCCCTACTGGGACGAGGGCGGGATGCTCGGCGACATCGAGCAGGACGGCACCGCCAAGACCCTGTACTACGACTACTCGGGCATGCGCGGCCTCAGGACGGCCGAGGGCATCCGGGCGCTGCTGACGATCCTCGTCTCCGGCGAGACCCAGGTCGTCGTGACCAAGGGCGAGCGGGCGAAGATCGAGAAGGTGCTGCGGGTGGCCGGCGCGGACCGCGCCAAGGCCGCCCGGAAGGCCCCTGCGCCACGGGCCGCGGTGCCCGCCGCGACGGTCCGCCCGTCGGTCCGGGCACGCGTGACCGTCGCCGCGGAGCCGGTGGTGGTTGCGGGTGGTGGTTCGGAGGAGTTGCTGGGGCGGACGGTCGAGTATCTGAAGGACCGGTTGTCGCAGGTGTTCCGGATTCC